>CAZRCR010000038.1:0-9190 GCA_964598615.1 uncultured Anaerolinea sp. | reverse complement strand
GCCTTCTCTCGCAGAAGCGCAGGCTTCCAAAATCTCTCCCGTGCTGTGCGGCGGGGTGAGCCAGCATTCCATCGTGTACGCCGACAGTGCCCGGGTCCGGGAAGAAGCGGAAGATGCCATCGAGCAGACCAAAGGCCGTAAATTCCTGCTCGGCACCGGGTGCGTTGTCCCGGTCATCGCTCCGTATGGAAATATTCTCGCCACGCGAACCAGCGTAGAAAAGAGTTGATATGGGTACTTTACGCGTCATTTCCGGCACCGCCAAGGGCCGCAAACTGAAGGACGTTCCCGGCGACACGACCCGCCCCGTGACCGACATGGTCAAGCAGGCATTATTCAACATCCTGGCTTCCGATGTGGAAGATTCGCGCTGGTGGGACCTGTTCGGCGGCACCGGAGCGATTGGCATCGAAGCCTTGAGCCGCGGGGCAGCCTTCGTCCGCTTCAGTGAGTTGAACCGCCTGCCCATCGAAACGATCAAATTCAACCTGGAGAACTGCGGTTTTGCCGCCCAGGCCGAGGTCCGCCGCGGCGACGCCTTTGCCATGCTGTCCGCCGCCCCCGACCGCGAGTTCGACTATATCTACATCGCCCCGCCGCAGTACAAGGAAATGTGGTCGAAAGCCCTGCTGCTGGTGGACGAGAACCCCGGCTGGTTGAGCGAGGGCGGCTGGGTGGTGGTGCAGATCCACCCGCGCGAGGAAAAGGAATTTGAGTTGAAGAACCTGGAACGCTTCGAGGAACGCAAATACGGCAGCACGATGCTCATCTTCTATGAGAAAAAATGATGGCCTGCACATTCTTTCACAACCTCATTGTGTATAATTGACGATCATACTTCGTTGCATAAAATCAGGAGAGAGAAATGCCAACCACAACTGCACATAAATGCCTCGGCTGTGGAGCCCCCCTCGAAATTGCACCCAAGGGCGGGAAGATCCGCTGCCCTTATTGCGGAACCATAAACGTCATAAAATCCGAAGCCCCCGCAAAGGATGAGATACTATGTCCGAACTGCGGCATGGTAAATCCGAAAGACGCCTTGCATTGCGGGCAATGCGGCATGAAGTTTACTTTCTCTTGCCCCAAATGTGGCGCCGCCAATACTACCGGCGCAGTGTACTGCGTCAAATGTGGCACGGATGTCCAGGGTGAAATCAAGCGCCAGCAGGAGGAATTGGAACGCCGGCGAGCAGAAGAGGCCGAACGCCAGAAAAAAGAGGCGGAAAAGAAAGCCCGCCGGGCAAGAAAGACAAAAATAGGCCTGGCCGGTTGTAGCATTTTTGTCGCGGTTGTGCTTGTTTTTATCGGCGTTGTATTCTACCTGACGGAATTATCCCCCTCCGCCCGGGCACAGCAGGCCACGCACGATGCACAACGGTTGACTTATTTGCAGACAGATGCTGCGGGCTACTACCCGGAATTATGGGCCAACGAAGATCACACTATTGTAGTTTATATCCATACCCCTTGTATCTATACATTCGATGATGGTTCCCAAGATCTGTTTGTTCGCGTTGAGTATGTGAACTATCATGGAACAAATCAGCCCCGCACAAACCTTGAAATTACTGAATCGTATTTTGTGGATAATCTTGGCAATCAATATATTCCTTCTGACCCGTATATGGACTCGCCGGACACAGACGAGCTAGGGTATACGGCGATAGATGGGCGTTTCCAGCTACCGGATTTTCCATTCGGCCCGGATAGAACCTCCCTTACTATCCATTTGCTCCCCGGGATGGATGAATATTCAGATATAACAATCCAATTCAGCATCACCGATTTACGTGACTGCTCAGGCTGAAAAACATCTCATACCTTCAAGTACCGCAGTGTTTTCTTGAAGTTGTTTTCTCGCCAGTTGCTCATGAAAGCTGCCGGGAATGATGTAGTATAAGAAAAACAGGGTATTCCACCGCCCTGCGATTGTTGTATCATTATTTCAGAGAATATCAGGAGGCTCGCATGGAGATCACCACCGTCAGGATCGAAAAACCCGAAGAGACCAACTTCATCCTCGGGCAATCCCACTTCATCAAAACTGTCGAAGACATCCACGAGGCACTGGTCAATGCCGCGCCAGGCATCAAGTTCGGTGTGGCGTTCTGTGAAGCCTCGGGCAAGTGCCTGGTGCGCTGGTCGGGCACGGACGAGATTAGCATCGAACTGGCAAAGAAGAACGCCCTGGCGATCGGTGCAGGCCATTCCTTTATCATTTTCCTGGGAGAAGGCTACTATCCCATCAACGTGCTGAATGCCATCAAGAATGTAGGTGAAGTCTGCCACGTATTCTGCGCCACCGCCAACCCCACCGAGGTGCTGGTGGCCGTTACCGGTCAGGGACGCGGCATCCTGGGCGTGGTGGACGGGGCCGCTCCGCAGGGCATCGAGGACGAAGAGGACATCGCCTGGCGCAAGAGCTTCCTGCGCAAGATCGGCTACAAAGCCTGAACGCATTCACTTTCATCCGTTTATCAGAAAAGGAGAAAATATGTCGTCATACGGCCCACCTCAAGCTCTTTATTACATTGTCGACGCGTTGCAATGCATCACCTATCTGGTCGGCATGGTTGCCGGGATCATTGCCCTGACCCGCAAGAAGACCGTACCGGGCATCCTGGCCATTGTGGCTTTCCTGTTCTTCGGCATCGAACTCCTTGCCCGTCTGATCATCTGGAACGTTCTCTACAACGTGGTATACGATTACGCCGCCCTGAACTGGGCCAGCTTCTGCATCAGCACACCTCTGCTCCTGCTGGGTGGCATCGCCATGGCCGTGGTTGTCTTCCTGCTGGCAGGCAAGAAAGCCGTTCTCCCGCCCCCGCCCGGGCTGGATGAAATTCCTCCGGAACCATAATTCGCGAAACCCCAGCCCTCGATTAATGGTAGCCCTATGACAACCAGTCGCGCCCCCAGCAAGATCATCCCGCGTGCCTTCCCGGGCATTTCGCCCGGCGAAGTGGCTGAACTGATCAAAAACAGCCAGCTTAAGAATTACCCGCCTGAAACCGTTCTTTGCCGCGAGAACGCCCTGGAAGATACCTTCTATCTCATCCTCGAAGGGGAAGTGCGCGTCACGAAGAACATCAATACCGACGAAAAACGGCTGTTGAAAACACTGGGGGCAGGCGATTTCTTCGGGGAAATGGCGCTCATCCATAACGCCCCGCGTGCCGCGTCGGTGGAGACTGTCACGCCGCTCATCGCCCTCGAGATCCACCGCGAAGCCTTCGACCGCGTGCTGAAGAACAGCAGCAGCGTGTCCATGGCCATGGTCCGCGAGATCAGCCGCCGCCTGCGCCAGAACGATGAAATGGCCATCGATGACCTGAAACTGCGCGCCAGCGAACTGGCCGAGGCCTACCAAAAACTGGCTGAAATGGAAGTGGCCCGCCGCGAGTTCCTGACCAACGTGGCCCACCAATTGCGTACCCCGCTCATGGCAGCGGGCGGTTATCTGCAAATGCTCCAAAAGGGAGCCGTCCCGCCTGCCAAACAACCAGAAGCCATCGAAACCATCGCCCGCAACGTCCAGCAGATCACCACCCTGGTCAACGACATCCTGTTCGTGCAGGAAATGGAACTGATCCTCGACCAGTTCGATGCCGTGGATATGACCAACCTGGCGCACCGGGTGGCGGACCAGTATGCTGAAAAGGCCAGTGCCAAAGGCGTGCAGTTGCGCGTCCGTGAAGGGCTGTTCGTCCCCTCGGTGCTCGGCGATGCGAAAAGCCTTGAGCACGCTCTTACCGCTCTGGTGGACAATGCCGTCAAATTCACCGCCGATGGCGGCAAAGTGGACATCCACCTGCGCCGCAAGGGCGACGAAGTGGCCGTGGAAGTGGCCGATCAGGGCATCGGCATCCAGCCCGAACTCCTGCCGCGCATCTTCGACCGCTTCTACCATCTCGACAAAAGCGGCGATCAACTCTTCGAAGGTCTCGGCCTGGGTCTGGCCATCACCAAGCAGGTGGTGGAACAACACAAAGGCCGCCTGGATGTGGTCAGCGTACCCGGCAAAGGCAGCACCTTCACGATGTGGCTGAAGACGGGAAAAAGTGAAGCTTCCGGCGACAGGAACTCAACCGTCTGAAAATATTCGATCCAAAAAACATCCCGCAGGTTTTGCAACCTGCGGGATGTTCTGTTATTCCGCAAACTCGACCCGTAACCGGTTCTCTTCGTCGTAAAACGAACACGCCGAGAACGGCGGGGCACCCGGTTTCCAGCGCCGGAGCCTGCCCAACAGGATCGGCAGGTCCTCCACACATGGCAGGGATGCAGCCGCATCCCACTCCACCCATTCCAGCGTCCCTTCGCTCGAAGCGACCGGCTCCCCGTCCGCGCATTCCCCAGTAAAGATGAATATGCCAACGCCGGGGTTCTGACCGGTGTTCACCACCAGCGTCCCGCACAGGGACAGGTTCGCCGTCAGACCGGCCTCCTCGCGCAGTTCGCGCCGGGCCGCTGTCAGCAGGTCCTCGCCTGCTTCCACGTGGCCGCCAATGCCATTGTATTTGCCTGCCCACAGGCGTTTGGTCGGCGCGCCTTTGAGGAGCAGGATACGGGTCCCGCGCGTGACGAAGATGAGCACGCGCGGGACCAGCAGATAACGGTCGAGGGAAATTCCCTGGTCAGAGACGGGCCTACAGAAGATTGTAGGGGCGCAATAGATTGCGCCCCTACGGGATCATTATTTGACCAATTTGCGAACTTCTTCGAGATGACCGGCGGAGCCGAGTTTCTCGTTCTTGTGGGCAATGAACCTGGCGTATTCGGCCATGAAGATCTTGCCGGGGTCGCGCAGGTCGAACTTCTCGGGGAAGTCGCGGAAGAACTCGCGGTGGACACGCGTCCAAACCAGGCGGCCATCCGTGTCGATGTTGACCTTGGTCACGCCCAGGGTGGCGGCGCGGGCGAACTCGTCTTCATTGACACCCTTGGCACCCTTCAGGTTGCCGCCGGCGGCATTGATACGCGCCACTTCATCCTGCGGCACGGACGAGGAACCGTGCATGACAAGCGGGAAGCCGGGCAGGCGCTTCTGGATCTCCTCGAGCACCTCGAAATGCAGGCCCTGCGAACCGGAGAACTTGAACGCGCCGTGACTGGTGCCGATGGCGCAGGCCAGCGAATCGACGCCGGTCAGTTCGACGAATTCCTTGGCCTGGGCGGGATCGGTCAACTTGGCATTGGCCTCGTCCACTTTGACGTGCTCTTCCACGCCGCCGAGCTGGCCGAGTTCGGCCTCCACCACGATGCCGCGAGCATGGGCTGCATCCACGACCCGCTTGGTGATCTCCACGTTCTTCTCGAAAGATTCGTGGCTGGCGTCGATCATGACGGAGGAATAGAAACCGCTCTCGATGCAGTCCATGCAGGTGGCTTCATCGCCATGGTCGAGATGGACGGCGAAAATGGCCTCCGGGAAGACCTGGTCGGCAGCGCGGATCAGGCCTTCGAGCATGGTCTTGTGGGTGAACGAGCGGGCGCCCTTACTGATCTGGATAATGAAGGCAGCCTGGCTATCCATACAGCCGCGGAACAGGCCCATGGTCTGTTCGAGGTTGTTGATGTTGTACGCGCCGATGGCATACTTGCCATAGGCAGCCTGGAAGAGTTGTTTGGTAGTGACAATCATACGGTTCTCCTTCTGATGATTTCAATAATCACAGCGGCGGGGCCGCTGCTGTGTGCGGACTGGATTGCGCCCCATTATACCAACTCCTTGACAGGGAAGAGAGCGGATGTGCATTTTGGGAGCAATTAACTCTAAATTAGGAGCCGTAACTGCAAAGACGCGAAGTCCCGAATTCAAGCGCAGGAAAAACCATGCGATCCTTTGTGCCCTGTGGCTGTAAGGTTGATTTTCAGATAAAGTACAGGCTCCCCTTTTCGCGGTCCCTTGCGTTTCCACATAACACTTTACAACCTTATCCCCCAAATGTCGTAAATCCCATTGAAAACGTTGCAGTATAATCAGAGCAACATAAACCGATCATAAATTCCCTGGAGGAACCATGAGCGACCTTTTCGAAACCGTCACCGGTGGGCAGGATATCTTCAAAAAACTCCTGTCTTATGTTCCCGGCTTCAAGGGTTATATCGAGCGCACCAACCGCCGCGCCGCTGATAAACTGCTGCGCGACCAGGTGGCCCTGAAATACACCGAACTGGCCGGACGCGGCGCCAGCCTGATGAAGGATATTGCTGATGCCGGACAGATCGACTTCCTCGATGATGTCGATTCCATCAACGTCAAACTGCGCACCTTCGCCGACCGCATCAAGAACGCTTCCTACGGCTATTCCGGCTTCTTCGATGCCGTCAAGGTCAACGAGGAAGAACTGGCGAAACTCTACGCCTTCGACGCCGCCTTCTTCGCCCTGGGCGAGCAGATCTCTGCCGGGTTCGACAACATCGCCGCCGCCGTAGGCAGCGACGGCCTGAAGGCCGCCATCCGCGCCGTCAACGAACTGGCGCTCCAGGCAGGTCAGACCTACGACCGCCGCTACGAGACCATTACCGGTTCCGCCGCGCAATAACCCCCGCGATAGACACCATACTCAAAGTGGTGCAAGATGGCATCTTGCGCCACTTTGTGGTTTAATAACGGCATGTGGAACGAATATATCCTCCCTGGTACTCTTGAAGAAACCCTGCGCATCCTGGCCGAGAAGCGTGAGAAAGCCCGCCTCGTGGCCGGAGCCACAGATCTGATGCTCGAACTCGAACGCGGTGTCCGCAAGGGCATCGAGACCGTCATCGATGTGACCCGCCTGCCTGGCCTCGACCGTGTGACCCTCGGCGAAGACGAAACCATCCATATCGGGCCGCTCGTCACGCATAACGCCGCGGCAGCCTCCAAGCTATTACGCGAACGCGGCTTCCCGCTCGTCAGCGCAGCCTGGCAGGTGGGCGCGCCCCAGATCCGCAACCGCGCCACCGTGGCCGGGAACCTGGTCACGGCCAGCCCGGCCAACGACACCATCACTCCGCTGATGGCGCTCGGGGCGTGGGTCACGCTGGCATCATCGGCGGGCACGCGCATCATCCCCCTCGAAAAATTCTACACCGGCGTCCGCAAGACATTGCTCCAGCCCGACGAAATGCTGGTGGATATCGCCTTCCCGGCGCTGAAATCGTCGCAACGCGGCACCTTCCTGAAGCTGGGACTGCGCCGCGCCCAGGCCATCTCGGTGGTCAACGCGGCGGTCGTGCTGGACCTTGATGCTGCCACCGTCCGGTCGGCGGTCATTACGCTGGGGGCAGTGGCTCCCACCATCATCCACGCCTCCGAAGCCGAAGCCTACCTGGCAGGCAAGGAACTGACCGACGAGGTTATCGCCCGGGCCGGGGAAATGGCCGCCGGGGCCGCCCGTCCCATCGACGATATCCGCGGCTCGGCTGCTTACCGCAAGGCGATGGTAAGGGTGCTGGTGACGCGCGGGCTGCGTCAACTGCGCGATGGGACGTGGCAGGCCCAGGTCCCGGAAGAACCGGTGCTTTTGCAGACCGCGGACGGTGGACCGTCGCCCGCCGCGTATACGCCGTCGACCGCGGGCATCATCCGCACCAGGGTCAACGGTCAGGAACGCGTCTTCACCAGCGGGCACGAGAAGTCGCTCCTGCGCCTGCTGCGCGAGGAAGGCGGGCTGACCGGAACCAAGGAAGGCTGTGCGGAGGGTGAGTGCGGCGCCTGCACCGTGTTCCTGGACGGCAAGGCCGTGATGGCCTGCCTCGTGCCTGCGCCGCGGGCAGACGGGGCAGAGATCGTCACGGTGGAGGGGCTGGTGCACGAAGAACAATTACACCCGGTACAGACCGCCTTTATCCGGGATGGTGCGGTGCAGTGCGGCTATTGCACGCCGGGCTTCCTGATGTCGGCGGCGAAACTACTGGAGGAGCGCCCCCACCCCACGCGGGCGGAGATCACGCAGGCACTCACCGGCAACCTGTGCCGCTGCACCGGGTATTACAAGATCGTGGAGGCCATCGAGGACGCGGCCAAATTGCAGGCGCAGGCCTAAGCCTGCCCGGAAGGGTAAAGAACCATGGCAAAATACGCAAAATACGAACGCAAGACCAACCGCACCAAGAAGGCAATGAATCCCATCTGGCGCGGTATAGGCTGCATCATGATCTTCGTGGTGCCGCTGATGGCGTATGGACTGGCAGTGCTCTTCGTGCCGGCCATCGAGGCAAGCGGGCTCCTGCCGCACGAACTCTTCCGGCGCGTCATTCTCCCGGAATGGACCTACACCACACCGGTCATCGGCCCGGCGGCATCGTTTATTTCGAGCATCGACAACCTGTGGGGCATGATCATGTTCTTCTTTATCTTCCTGCTGGTACTTTCCGGCGTTTTCTCGATGTTGTATGCCGGGATCTACCAGATTGTCGGCCCGCAACAATATTCCCCACTCGATGCAGAACCGACGAAATACAAAGCCAAACACTACAAACGCTAGGAACCGGGGAGTTTGTCCAAATGAAGAAGGGTTGGAATTCGATCCGGATTGCTGTACTGACAGGGCTGCTGGCGTTGACCGCAGCCCTGTCCGCATGCGGGGAGGGGACGGTCACGGAGGCGGTTGGCGCGGGGATGTTAAAAACATCATCTCCTATCCCCACAAGCGATTTATACTTACTGACACAAACAGCCTCTATTAACGCTACACAATCAGCGTTGATATATCAATCACTATATGCCGGGACTACCGAAGCAACTCGGAAAAGCGAATCTTTTGCATGTCAATATCCCCTGTCTTATTCTCTGGACATGAATTGGGTTATGTGCCTGGAATATCCCAACTTCCAATTTATTAACCAGGATGGTAAAGAATGGGATTTCTCCTATGAGGAATATATAGGGAGGAGCATTGATAGAACGAACTTTATTCATTGGTCACAAGATGGACAATTCGTATATTTTGCAGGAGAAGGGGAACATGATTCCCCCTACCCTTTTCCTTACAATGCATGGTTCTTGTTGAGATTGGATCTTGAAAATGGGGAGATACAAAAGATCCTGCCGGAACGATCCAGTGAACTTTACCCAAACGATTGGATCTATTATGTCATTTCCATTTCTCCAACAGATCGAAGACTTGCATATATCATCAACCAACCCGACCTTGTAAATCAAATATCCATTCTAGATCTTAAAACGGGGGAAGAAAAA
>CAZRCR010000037.1:0-9327 GCA_964598615.1 uncultured Anaerolinea sp. | reverse complement strand
CGGACGCCAGACTCTGGAAGCCCTCCCCGCGATCGGTGCACGCGGGACCGGCACATCGGAAGAGATGGAAACCGGTCAGTACATCCTGGATGCCTTCAACGAGATGGGCTATGGCGCAGAGCGGCAGGCCTTCACCGCCACCGGGGATGACGGCGAATCCGTGACCTCGGCCAACATCATTGCCGTCAAGGACGGAGAATCGTCCGAAGTGATCGTGGTCGGCGCACATTACGATTCATCCGACGAAGGTCTGGGCACCGACGATAATGGCTCCGGTGTGG
The DNA here is from genome assembly GCA_964598615.1 of uncultured Anaerolinea sp. Classification (GTDB taxonomy): domain Bacteria; phylum Chloroflexota; class Anaerolineae; order Anaerolineales; family Villigracilaceae; genus UBA877. The sequence continues at coordinate 9,046 of CAZRCR010000037.1, read as the reverse complement.
CCGTACTGCTCGAAACTGCCGAACTGGTGGCCAACGAGACCACACCTTATACCATCTACTTCATTGCACTCGGCGCTGAAGAAGCTGGTCTGCTTGGCTCCGCGGAATTCGTCTCTTCTTTGAGCGACAGCGAGATCTCTGACATCATCCTGTATGTCAATATGGACAGCATCTGCGCTGGCGATGTGACTTATATCTACTCCGGCAGCGACACTACCGCCCTCGACTGGGAAGTGGATTGGGCCGATTCGAATGGGTATGACCTTGAGCCCATCCCCAATGCCAATTTGACCACCGATGGCGAGCCCACTGCTGACTATGGCGCCTTTGAAGAAGCCGGGATTTCCTGGATCTACTACGAAGCCACCAACTGGGAGCTGGGTGACGAGGACGGATACACCCAGGTTGATCCGCAGTACGGTGACGAGGGTGCCATCATCCATACCGAATACGATGACCTGTCCTATTTCGACGAGGTCTTTCCTGGCCGGGTTGAGCACCATCTTGACCTGTACGTTTCCGTTCTATATGCCTTGTTGACAGAATACGAGTAAATAACGATTTCAAGGAGTGCGGGTTTTAGTCCGCGAACTTCCGGAAAGTAAAATCCGCACTCCAATGCTGGAAATTAGGAAATAGTGATCCTCATGACCAACCCCAAACAAAACTGGGTGAAGGAACTGCCCATCGAGATCATGGTCTGCGATGCCGAAGGGACCATCCTTGAGATGAATGCCGGCGCCGAGGCCCTCTTTGCTGAAGATGGCGGTCTGGACCTGCTCGGTCAGAACGTGCTCGGCTGCCACCCGGAGCCATCCCACGCCAAATTGGCCGGGATGATGGAACAACAACTGCCCAACACTTATTACTTTACCAAGAACGGGAAGAAAACATTCGTTTTCCAATCCCCCTGGTACAAGAACGGGCAGTATGCCGGTTTCGTGGAAATCTCTTTCGCCGTTCCTGATGAGATTCCGCATTTCGTGCGAGGCTGAGTATGGAATATACGGACTTTTCCTGGGTCAAGGAATTCCCGGCCGCCATCACCGTTTGCGACACGAATGGGATCATCCTGGAAATGAACGACAAATCCGCCCGAACCTTTGCCAAAGACGGCGGACTCGCACTCATCGGCAAGAACCTGCTCGACTGTCACCCCGGCCTGTCGCGCACCAAACTGGAAAACCTTATGGCTTCGCGCCGGGAAAACACGTATACCATTGAAAAGAACGGCATTAAGAAACTCATCCACCAGAGGCCATGGTTCCAAAACGGCGAATACGCCGGATTCATCGAATTTTCCTTCGAGATCTCACGCGATTAAGGAGTTTGCCATGAAACTAGTTGAATTCATCCGCGAACGCTTCACCAAAGTCCAGCCGCTTCCGGCGGAAACCCTGCATTACCAATCTTCTCCGGATGAACCGGCCTACCGTCTGCACCTGCGCCTGCAGAAGGACGGCTCCGGCATTCTCATCGTAAACGCCGCGACCGTGCTGCACCTTAATCCTACGGCAGCAGAGTATGCCTATCACATGATGAAAGGCACGCCGCCGGAGGAAGTTGCCAAATTCTTCTCGAAACGCTACCGGGTCAGCAAAGACATTGCCCTGAATGACTTCGCCGATTTCCGCGACCGCGTCCAGACCCTGATCCACACCCCGGACCTCGATCCGGTCACCTTCCTGGACTTCGAGCGGGTCGCGCCGCATTCCCAGGCCCTGACATCTCCCCTGCGTCTCGACTGCGCCCTGACCTACAAACTGCCCGCCGACACCAAAGCGGACTATGCCCCGGTCAAGCGCGTCGACCGCGAACTGACCACCGAAGAGTGGCAGTCCATCATGGATAAGGCCTGGGCGGCAGGGATTCCGCACATCACCTTCACCGGCGGCGAGCCAACCCTGCGCGATGACTTGCCCGCCCTGATCGCCCATGCCGAGAAGAACGGACAGGTTTGCGGCCTTCTCACCGACGGTCTGAAACTGGCTGATAAGAAATACCTGCAGATGCTCCTGCAAACCGGCCTCGATCACATCCTGTTCATTCTCCAGCCCGATGAAAAAGCCTCCTGGAAAGCATTGGAGACCATCATGCCGGAAGACATCTTCGTCACCGTGCACTTCACCGTCACGCCAAAGAATGCCAAAAAAGCGGACGAGGTGCTGGAGAAACTGGCCAAACTCGAGGTCAAAAGCCTGTCCTTGAGCGCCACCGACGCGTCCATGAAAGAGACCATGCAAGCACTGCGCGAACAGGCTGCCACGCTCGGCCTCACCCTGCACTGGGACCTGCCCGTACCCTACTCGGTCGATAATCCTGTTGCCGCCGAGGTGGTGGACGACGCCATTCCGGACGGAGCCGGTAAAGCCTGGCTCTACGTGGAACCCGATGGTGATGTGCTCCCCGCTCAAGGTGAACCCGACAAGGTCCTCGGCAACATCCTGAAAGACCCGTGGGAGAAGATCTACCCGTAATCCTGCCGGGGCGGACGGGATGTCCGCCCCTTTTGTATATTCAGGCAGAAACTCAGAGCTACCCAGACGGATGTGAAATATGTCTCCTGCCATTCGCAAGCGTCTCGCTCAAATCTTGTTCCTCGTTCTGCTCCAGGCAGTCGTCCTGTTCGCCGCGGTTTGGAAGTGGAACTGGTGGAATGCCTGGGTCTATATTGGCCTGTATCTGGCGTTCCTTGTTTTCAATGCTATCGTCCTGCTGGGCAAACACAAGGATCTGGTGGAAGAACGCACCCGTGTAGGCGAAGGGACGAAAGGCTGGGATAAGGTCATTGCCAGCATCAGTGCCTTCGGCGGACTGCTCATCCTCATCCTGGCAGGTCTGGATGAACGATTCGGCTGGACAGGCGCGATCCCGCCGGGGGTCCAGATCGGTGCGTTCGTGGTGATGGGGCTGACCTATCCCATCTTCACCTGGGCAATGACTTCGAACAAGTTCTTCGCCACCACCGTCCGCATCCAGAAGGAACGCGGCCATACGGTCCAGACCGGTGGTCCGTATCGCTTCGTACGCCACCCCGGCTATTTCAGCCTGCTTTTCTCGTACATCACGCTGCCGCTGGCGCTTGGCTCACCCTGGGCCTGCATCCCGATGGTGCTGCTGGTGGTTAACCTGTTCCTGCGCACCGCGCTCGAAGACCGTACCCTGCAAAACGAATTGGAAGGATATAAAGAATACGCCGCCCGTGTCCGTTACCGGCTTATTCCCGGAATCTGGTGAAAGTGAATATGAATCCATCATCGAAACTCGCCCAAGAACATTTTAGCCAGGGACTGAACTGCGCCCAGTCCGTTTTTGTTGCTTTTGCCACCCAGTATGGCATGGAAAAAGCCACCGCTCTGAAACTGGCCTCACCGCTCGGGGGAGGCATCTCTCGCCGGGGCGAAGTCTGCGGCGCGGTGACCGGGGCACTGTTGGCCCTCGGTCTGGTGCACGGGGCTGATACCCCGGAAGGCAAGGAAGACGCCTACCAAATGGGACAGGAATTCCTGCAACGCTTCGAGGCCGAACACGGCGCCATCCTATGCCGTGAACTGCTGGATTGTGATATGACCAATCCGGAAGAACGCCAGAAGGCCCGTGACCGAGGCGCATTTGCAACTCTCTGTCCGCTGTTCGTTGGGGATGCCGCCGAAATTGCCCAGGCAATGATCGAAGCGGGGAAAAAATAATCCTTTCGTGGAGGGTTACATGGTATCGAAGTTCAAGAGGGTTTTCTTTGCGTTGACAGTGATGACCAGCCTGGCTGCCGCCTGCACCACATCCTCGACTGGTGAACCAGTCACATCCGCTCCAGAGGCTGCCACCCCTGTTGGAACGTCAGCCCCCAAGGAACCATTACTGACGCCGACCGCTACCACGTTCGACTATGCCGCCTGCGAGGAACGTCTCGCCTGGGTACTCATGCGTTACGAAAGTGACCTGTTCTCCCATGATAGTCTGAACGACGTTTATCAGTTGGTTACCTACGATATCGAGAACAATCAATTGCGTAACCCGGAATACGGCTTTGCATCAGATGCGTTGATCCCCTATCAGGAAGATGCCGCCCGCCATCAGCAGATCTGGGATTTTGCTTCCAGCATGATGACGCCTTCCCAACTCCATCAAATGGACAGTTACCTGGTTTATACCGATGGAGAAGGAGACTCTCTTGGCGCAGTACGCATTCTGGATACCATGTCCTGGATGCTGGCTGTGGATATTCGCGACGCTGAAAATATCGATTCCCTGTCCATCACGCTGGTGCATGAGATTGCCCATTTGATTAGTCTGGAGAACGACGAGATCGTCATCAACCCCAACCTGATCCGCAACTCGGATGACGATGAACTCTACCAGCGCGCCAAGGATGATTGCGATACATATTTCACCTACTACGGGTGCTCCAAACCAGATTCCTACATGAATACATTTTTCCAGCAATTCTGGCCGGACGTTTACGAGGAATGGCAGGAAGTCGAAGCGGCTGAAACCTGGTCGGAGTATTACAGCGCCCTGGAAAACTTCTATGATGCTCACGAGGATCAATTTGTCAGTTCTTACTCAGTGACGAACCCGATGGAAGATCTGGCGGAGTCCTTTACGCATTTTGTTTTCGAACCGCGTCCCAGCGGGAATACCATCGCAGACCAAAAGGTTCTGTTCTTCTACGGTTACGGGAAACTTCTCGACCAGCGTCAGGATATGCTCAGAACACTTTGCACGCAAACCCCCTGAAGCCCTTTCCGGGAAAGAGCGTCCAAAATGCCGCTATAATGGGCGCAATTTACCCGTCGGGCGGGAACGCCCTTCTACTCTCATGGGAGAATGGTCATGAAAAAGAAAATCGTCGTACTCCTTGCAGCCATTGCCTGCCTCAGCCTGGCCTGTCTCTGCATCCCGGAAGAACTGATCTCCATCATCGAGTACAACATCAATTACTATTTGACCGAGGAGCCGGCTCCCGTCCAGCCCAATACCAGCCAACCCAACACCAATGCCCCTCAGGTCCAGACCGACGATTCGGTCTACACCGGCGACCTGGCAGCCTGCATCAGCAATCTGGAAGATGCCCTTTACGAAGCTGAGAATGTCTCCCGCCCCGGCGAGGAATTGGAAGCGGAATACACACTGGTCACCTACTCCGTCCATGGCGATACACTCTCGGACCCGGATTATGCCAGCGTTCCCCCGCAGGTGGCAGAATATCAGGATGAAGACGACTCCGGCTACCGTCAGATCTGGGCCTTCGTAACCGACGTTCTGCCTGCTGACCAGCGAACACTGATCGATCAGTTCGTCATCTACACCGATGGGGTGGGTAACTCGCTCGGCGCGGTCGAACAGACCGACGATCCGCACTACTGGATGCTGGAACTGGACAGCGAAGATTCTGCCTACTTCCCAGAACTTTCCACCACCCTGGTCCACGAATTCGCCCATCTGCTGACCCTGAACGACTCGCAGGTGACCACCAACTTCGATGTCTTCTACAACCCGGATGATGAGTACGCTTACGATGACGCGGCAGCATCCTGCCCCACCTATTTCCTTTTCGAAGGCTGCGCCAATTCCAATTCCTACCTTTCCGTCTTCGTGGACCGCTTCTGGCAGGATCTATACTACGAATGGGATGAGATCAATTACATCGAGGACGAAACTGCTTACGAAGACGCCCTGGATGCTTTCTATCAAAACTACGCCGACCAGTTCGTCTCCAGTTACGCGGTCACTGCGCCGGAAGAAGATATCGCCGAATCCTTCATGTACTTCATCTTTACCGCCAAACCTTCAGGCTACACCATCGCCGAAGAGAAGATCCTGTTCTTCTACGAATACCCCGAACTTGTCAGCCTGCGCGAACGCATCCTCGCCAACCTGTGCAGTTACGCGGAATAATGTTCATGAACGAGAAACCTATCCCTGAATCCTACTGGGTCATCCCCGGGCAATTCCTGGCCGGGGAATATCCCGCCTCCACACGCGGCGACGAGGCACTCACCCGCCGGCGTCTGACCGGATTTCTCAATGCCGGGATCGATACCTATTTCAACCTGACACGCCCCGGTGAACTGCCCTCCTATCTACCCATTCTCGAGGAAGAAGCCCATGCCTATGGGCTGACCATCCATTACCACGCTGCTGCCATCCTCGACCGCGGCCTGCCCGGCCCGGAACAGATGTCCGCCACACTGGATGCCATCGATGCTGCCCTGGCCGCGGGGCAGAAAATCTACCTGCACTGCTGGGGCGGCATTGGCCGCACCGGCACTACCGTTGGCTGCTGGCTCGTCCGCCACGGGCTGAACGGGCAGGCCGCCCTGGACAAACTGGCCGAACTCTACGCCACCGCCGAACAGAGCCGTATCTATCCCTTCTCACCTGAAACAGACGAACAACGCGCCTTCATCCTGAACTGGTCCGAACATGGATTGGCATGACCGTTTCCTCCAGCAAGCCGGATGGACGCGCCCCCTGCGCGACTATCTTTTCGCCCGGGCCGGGTTGACAGACGCCCGGTGCGTGCTCGAAGTGGGCTGCGGCACCGGCGCCCTGCTCGCCGACCTGCCCACCCGGGCCGCCGTTCACGGGCTGGACCTGGATGCTGCGCGTCTTACCGATGCACACATTCACGCACCCGAAGCGGCTCTCACCCGCGGGGATGCCCTGCAACTCCCCTACCCGTCCGAAGCGTTCGATATCACTTTCTGTCATTTTCTCCTGCTGTGGGTACCCGATCCGCTTGGGGCCCTGCTCGAAATGAAGCGCGTCACGAGCCCCGGCGGGTATGTGCTGGCACTTGCCGAACCCGACTACGATCACCGCGTGGACAAGCCCGCCACCCTGGCAACGCTGGGCCATTGGCAGGCGGAAGCGCTCCGCCGCCAGGGCGCAGACCCGGGTCTGGGGGCGCGACTCGGAGACCTGTTCCGTCAGAGTGGGATGCAGCTGATTGAAGCGGGGCCCATGCAACAGGGCGGGACGCGTCCGCTCTCGCCCATCGAGCAGGAAATGGAATGGGATGTGCTGGAAGCCGATCTGGCCAGGTGGGTGCCCGAGGAGGAAATCCAGCGTCTAAAGCAGTTGGACCGATCTGCCTGGGAGCGTGGCGAACGTGTTCTGCATGTACCCACCTATTTCGCGTGGGGCAAGTGCCCGATGGTATAATCGCGGCGGAGGTTCCTCTTGTCTGAATTTACACATGAAACAGAACCGGTCGCCGCACCGGAATCTGCCCCCGCTCCTCGCAAGGAGTGGAAGAGTTTTCTGCGCGATACCGTCGAGACGCTCGGACTGGCGCTGATCCTGTTCGTGGTCATCAACCTGGTCTCGGCGCGGGTACGCGTGGAAGGCTTCTCGATGATGCCCACCCTGCACGACGGCCAGTTCATTCTCTTGAGCCGTCTGTCCTATAAGTTCGGCGGTGATTTCCACCGTGGCGATATTATCGTTTTCCGCCCGCCGATGTATCCTGAAGAGAGTTTCATGCGCCGCTTTCTGGGCATTCCGAATATCAGCGATAATTACGAAGATTTCATCAAGCGCGTTATCGGCCTGCCCGGCGAGACCGTCACCATTGAGAATGGTACGGTTTACATCAACGGTGTTGCCCTGAACGAATCCTACATCGCCGCCCCACCGGAATACTCCGGCGAATGGGTGGTGCCTGAAGGATCGCTGTTCGTGCTGGGTGATAACCGCAACAATTCCCACGATTCCCACGCCTGGAATTATCTGCCGCAGGAAAATGTACTGGGCAAGGCTATCGTTATTTACTGGCCATTCAGCGACTGGCAGGTTTTGAAAACCACCCAGGCCCTGGCTGCCCCGTAAGCAGATCGAGGAACGATCCATGACTTCGGATGAAAGCATGACCGAAAAACAGCCCGAATCCTTCCCCTGCAATGAATGCCAGGCCGGGGTAATGCATTTACAGTACCTCACCTACTTTACCTGGCTGAACGAGGAACTGGTTACTGTGCCAAATTTTCCCGCCTGGGTCTGTGACGTATGCGGGCGGCGCGAATATGATTCGCGCGCCGTTGCCTGGCTGACAACGATGCTCAACCCCGAAACCGGGAAAACTGCCGCGCCGAAACGCCATATCCGTCCCGCGGTCGAAAAACGGGACGGCAGACGTCCCCCCACTCCGGAATAACCCATCCACTTCACGGACATCACAGGAGCGCCACAATGCCTGAATCGAATGTCACCCATCGCCTGTTGGCCGCCGACTTCCTCACGCCGAGTTACCGCGTGGTGGGCAAGATCCTCGTCCCGAATTCGGGCGTTGTGGGAATGATGAATGACCCGACCACTTCCTTCATGGAAGTGATGGAGGCCAAACTGGCGCGCATCCACATGCCCACCAAGTTGGTGGGAGAGTACAACGTGACCGACATCGTTAAAACGAACGTGTTCGCGGTCTGTCTTACCCGCCGCGAGGATACCGGTCCGCAAGCGTTGGCACGCGGCGGCTACCAGAACCTGATCAAATACCAGATTCGCGTCACCACGCACGTCTACGAACTGGAGGGGACGTTGGAATGGGCTGGCCGGTTCGACTTCGCCACCGTCATGGTGGAGGGCATCCGCGATTTTGTGCCGCTCTACAACGCCACCCTGACCGCCATCCTCATCCCGCAGTTGCGCATCGAAAGCCCGGCCATCCTGTTCAACCGCCGCCAGGTAGACCTGCTGGCACTGGTTTCTGAAATGAAGAATTGATTTCCCCGAATCGCTTGACCTGATGGAAATGCTCTGGTAAAATCCGTCCGCTTAACCGCTAGCGCCCCCATTGTCTAGTGGACTAGGACGTGGCCCTTTCAAGGCTAAAACTGGAGTTCGAATCTCCATGGGGGCACCAGACGAAGAAACCACCTGAACAAGGTGGTTTTTGTTTTTTCTTAATGTGCAAATATTAACTCTTCTCAGATAATCCATCATAAAAACACCCGTCTGTTTTCGACGGGTGTTTGGATTTCATCGCGCCATTCCTGCGCGTCTATTCACGCTACGTCCACATCCTGACCGGATCCTTTCATCA
>CAZRCR010000036.1:0-9460 GCA_964598615.1 uncultured Anaerolinea sp. | reverse complement strand
TGCTGGCCCTCCTGCTCATCCCCGGCGAGAAGAAAAATGCCCTGCGCTGGACGGCCATCGCCGCCTCGCTGGTGACCTTTGGCCTGTCCATCTGGATGCTGACGCTGTTCAAGAAAGCCGAAGCTGTTGACCCGGGCGCCCTGCACCTGACCTTCGACCGGGTCTGGATCCCCGGCTTCAATATCAACTATTCGGTTGGTATTGACGGCCTGTCCATCCTGCTCGTGCTGCTGACCACCTTCCTCAGCCCCATCGCCATCCTGTCCACCTGGAAGGCGGTCGAGGACCGCGTGAAGGACTTCATGCTGTTCTTCCTCCTTCTCGAGGTTGGCATGTTGGGCGTCTTCATGGCGCAGGACCTGTTCCTGTTCTACATCTTCTGGGAATTCACCCTCGTTCCGATGTATTTCCTGATCGGCATCTGGGGTGGACCGCGCCGCATCTACGCCGCCATCAAGTTCTTCCTGTACACCATGGCCGGTTCCATCCTGATGCTGCTGGCCATCCTGTTCATCGGGATCAAGGCGGGGAGTTTCTCGGTCTCCGGATTGATGATCATCCTGCCGGGTCTGTATGCGGATGGGACCATCGCCTTCAACGTGCAGATGCTGCTCTTCGTGGCCTTTGCGGCTGCTTTCGCCATCAAGGTGCCGATGTGGCCGCTGCACTCCTGGCTGCCGGATGCGCACGTGGAAGCCCCCACGGCCGGTTCCGTCATCCTGGCGGGCGTCCTGCTGAAAATAGGTACCTACGGTTTCGTCCGCTTCAATATTCCGCTGTTCCCGGAAGCGGCGGTCAAGGCGGCCCCATGGATCGCCCTGCTGGCTGTGATCGGGATCATCTACGGCGCGGCGGTCTCCTTTGCCCAGAAGGACGTCAAGAAACTGGTCGCCTACTCCTCGGTCAGCCACCTCGGTTTCGTTATGCTCGGTCTGTTCGCTCTGAATGCCCAGGGTATCCAGGGTGGCATCTTGCAGATGATCAACCATGGTCTGAGCACTGGCGCCTTGTTCCTCCTGGTCGGCATGATCTACGAGCAAACCCACACCCGTGAACTGGCTGTCTACGGCGGCCTATGGAAGATCGTCCCGGTCTACGGCACGATCATGCTCATCGTCTCGCTCTCCTCGATGGGCTTGCCCGGCCTGAACGGTTTCGTCGGTGAGTTCACCATCCTGCTTGGCGCCTTCGGTTCAAAAGCCATCGGCTCGCCCTGGTTCGCCGGGATCGCTGCAGCGGGCGTGATCATGGCAGCTGTCTACATCCTCTACATGTTCCAGAAGATGTTCCTCGGCCCCGAAGGTTCCATCGTGGAAGAGGTCAAGAAGCACGGCCACGCCCTGCGCGACCTGAATGCCCGCGAGATCATCACCATCGTCCCGCTGCTCATCTTCATTTTCTGGATCGGCCTGTATCCCAAGCCGTTCTTTGACCTGATGGCCCCGGCAGTGGAGAAACTGCTGACGGTGATCCACTAGTGCTCGGCGATTGGCGCTTCGCGGTTGGCTTCTGAAAAACGTGAAACGCTGAGTGCTGAATGCTCAAGAGAGCGATTATGACGCCTTCCGATCTCCTCACCATTCTCCCCTTGCTCGCCCTGACGGTCTGGGCCTGCGTCCTCTTGCTGGTGGACCTGTTCATCCCGAAGGGACGCAAAGGCTGGACTGCCCTGCTGGCGGCTGTCGGCCTGGCCGGCGCGATGGGTCTGACCCTGATGCAGGCCGGAACCGCATCCTCCGCGTTTAGCGGCATGGTCCAGCGTGACGGGTTCTCGACCTTCCTCAATGTGCTCTTCCTTGGTTCCGGCTTGCTTGGCATTGCCGTTGCCTATGGCTATCTCAAGCGCATGAATATCGACCGGGGCGAGTTCTACACCCTGCTCCTGTTCAGCATCTCCGGCATGATGCTCATGGCCCAGGCGGCTGACCTGATCGTCATCTTCCTGGCCCTCGAACTGCTCTCCGTGCCGCTCTATGTGCTGGCCGCCTTTGCCCGCCCGCGGGCGGACTCGGAAGAATCCGGCTTGAAGTACTTCCTGCTCGGTTCGTTCGCCACCGGTTTCGTGGTTTACGGCATCGCCCTTGTCTTCGGCGCCACCGGGACCACCTCCCTGTCCGGTATCGTGGCCGCGACAGCTGCCGGGTCCCAGACGCTGCTTCTGACCATCGGCGCAGCGCTCATCCTGGTTGGATTTGGCTTCAAGGTGGCGGCTGTCCCGTTCCACATGTGGACGCCTGATGTGTACCAGGGCGCGCCCACCCCGGTGACGGCGTTCATGTCGGTGGGAGCCAAGGCGGCCGGTTTTGCCGCCCTGATGCGCGTCTTCGTGCTGGCCCTGCCTTCCCTCAGCGCGGACCTGGAACTGGTCTTCCAGGTCCTGGCCGGTCTGACCATGTTCGTCGGTAACATCATCGCCATTTCGCAGACCAACATCAAGCGTATGTTGGCCTACTCCAGCATTGCCCATGCCGGTTACATCCTGATGGCGCTCGTGGCTTTTGGCAAGGCGGATGTGGCCCCCAATGCGGTCGCTTCGGCGCTGTTTTATCTTGTGGCCTACGCTGTGACCTCCTTCGGCGCCTGGTCAGTGGTCATGTCACTTGAGAAACAGGATGGCAAGGGATTGGAGATCAATGATTTTGCCGGTCTTGGCAAGCGCAAACCCCTGCTGGCTGCTGCCATGACCGTCTTTATGCTGTCCTTCACGGGCATGCCGCCCACGCTGGGACTGGTTGGTAAGTTCTTCCTGTTCCGCACGGCCATCGAAGGCGGTTTCATCTGGCTGGCGCTGGTTGGCGTGCTGACATCGCTCATCTCGGCCTACTACTACCTGCGCGTGGTTGTGGTCATGTACATGCGCGAAGGCGAAGCCCAGGCTGAAGGCGAACCCTGGCTGACCTTCACCACGGTTGTTACTGCCCTGGCGACCATCCTGCTTTCGTTCTTCCCGGCAGCGTTGTTTGCCTGGGCGGGCGAAGCTATGATGAAGTTGTTCTAGAACGATTGCCACGAAGCAAAAAGCGGGACGGCTATAAAGCCGTCCCGCTTTTGTTTTGTTACCTTGATTACTTTCGGCCAGTGAATAAGCCGTATCCCATCAGCCGATACGCATCGGATGTTTCCTCGGTTTGTGACTTAATAGCCTGACGCGCTACGGGATCGGTGAAATACAGGCGTAGCAGCCGCCCCACTGCACGCATCCACCAGCGGCGTCCCACCCATTGCATCCGGTCCTTGATCTCTTTTTTGAGTTCGATTTGGTACACTTTGCTGGTTTGTTCCTGCAAGCCGGATGATTCCCATAACGTCCGCCAATCTGCGAGCGAGATCAGCCGTTCGCTCATCTGGATGCGCTGGTAAGCCTCGAGAATTTCTGCCGACGGCTGTTCGGTCCAGAAAACTTCGTTGAAACCAACATAACCACCCGAACGGGTTACCCGGCAGCACTCCTGCACAGCCTTGGCTTTGTCCTCCACGAAAGCCGCCACCGACTCGATCAGCACTACATCGAACCGGTCCGTATCAAAGGGCAAGTCGAGTATGTTCGCCAGGCGTGTTTCCACTTTGTCGGCTACACCTTCTTCTTGGGCGCGTTGGGACGTCCAGGTAAGCATCTTTTCCGAGATGTCAACGGCCACTACCCGACAGCCGAACTTGCGAGCAATATAGGCCGGGCCAACGCCAATACCCGCCCCCACATATAGCACTTCCTTTGCCTGTGCCACATGACAGAGCGCCAATAGTTCGTCGGTGGCAGAGAAACCGCCCAGATGTTTGGTGATGCCCACTTCAGCCTGGATGTCGAGATAGGTGGGGGATTGGTTTGTCATTGAATTCTCCTGATCAGGATTTGCCAGATATATATAAAATCTTAGGCCGTTTGAAAAACAGAACAACCTACTTCAGTAGGGTTTTAACATCTGCTCTGGCCCGACATCCCTGGAGAGGAGAACTCAGGGAATTGAAGGTTCCTGCCCGCTTGCAATGAAATGCAGTGTGATCAGATCGCCCTCACGAAAACCGGGACAACCCCTGCCATCCCGTTTTTGATTCCCTTTATTTTCTCACTTCCCCCGGCCCCATCCCAATGCGTTTGTTCTGCTCCAAAAGTTCAATCGCCTCGCCAACGCGCTTCTGCTGCGTCTCTTCCTTTTTTGCGCTCGTGATCCAGCCAACATAACGCCGCTGGTGCGAAGGCGGCAGTTTGCAGAAATTCTCCCATGCTTGCGGGCTGGCCTGCAATCCGGCTGCCAGCCAATCGGGAACGAGCATCTCTTGCTTCTCGACAGCCGGAACTTCATCCAAAGGATAAGTGACCTTTGCCAGCCCGGCAGGGGTCATGCGCCCTTCGGCGATGACCTTCGCCACGCGGCGTTTGTTGGTTTCCGACCAGACCGAGTCAATCCGGCGCGGAGTGAACTTGCGGGCATAGCGTTCCTCGTCGATCTTCTGGATGAGACTGTCCACCCAGCCGAAACACAGGGCTTCCTCGACGGAATCTTCGTAAGGCACAGACAGTTGTCCCGTATGGGCCTTATAATAGACCAGCCAGACTTCCTGTGTGCGGTCATGGTTTTGCTCGAGCCAGGCGCGCCAGGTCTGACGGTCCGGGGCGTGGAAAGTGTGTGTAAGTTCCATTGCCGAAAGTATATCCGATTTGAACAGAACTGTCCCGGAGGGAAAATGAACGCTCCTCGTTTCAAGTCACGTTGGCCTGGTTTGCTCGCCGCCGGTTTCGTCATTCTGACCACCAGCCTGTGGGCTTACTGGGGCGCTTCCGAAATGTACTACGAAGGCTGGGGACAGCCTTTCCCTGCTCCGCTGGCCTACCTGATCCCGGCCGCGCTCTGCCTGACCTTCAGCCTGCTGGCCTTGCGTTGGCCGCGTTTCGGCGGCTGGACGCTGATCGTTTGTGGAGCGGCTTTTACGGCCTGGTGGACGAATCTGGCGATCAGCCGCAGCGGCGGATTCTCGTGGACCACGGTCCTGAGTCAGTTCCCGTTCAGCGCCCTGCTGGTCCTGACCGGGGTGCTGTTCCTCATCGAAGGGCGCAATCGCCGCCGCTGGCGCGCCGCCGGGTGGACGCCATCTCTGGTCTGGTGGCGGCGCAACCTGACCTTCCTGCTGGCTGCTGGAGTACCGTTGTTGGTCGTCCTGGTTATTTCGGCTTTTGAATTGCCAAGTATCCTGGGCCGCTATGATGACGGTGACCGCGGCGCGCGGCGTATCACTGCCGACGGCGTGGACCTGGTCTGGGCGCCCGCCGGTCCCGGTTGGAACTGGAAACAGGACTGGGGCGGCTATCCTTCCTGGAGAATGTTGGCGCTCTATGGCCTGGAACCGCTCGGGCTGGACGGGAAATCGTCCCTTTCGGCCAGCCTGGACGACATGCAGACCACCGGCCTGTGTGCTTACCTGACTGCTGACGGCCTGACCCTGGCCGACACGCCCCAGAACATCTGGCGCATGCCCACCGTCGACGAACTGGTCCGCTCGCTGACCCGCGACGGGCAGAGCGCCGGTTGTACCTGGTCCGGGTCCACTGGCCAGCTCGACTGCCTGTTCACGCCCGACAAGGAAACGCCGCTGTGGGACCCGACCGCCCAGCCCATCTACTACTGGGCCGCCGACGAGTTCGACGCCGAGAATGCCTACTACGTCAGCTATAACGGCTTCGTGAGCATCCAACCCAAGAATTTCGGCAATCCGCGCCACGGCTACCGTTGCGTGCATACCCCCTGAACGAACAAGGAATTTTTCATGGATCCCAAGATTTCTGCCCGCTTCAACGACGACCTCCTGCATGTTGCCATGCAGCGTTACGACATTGCCCCAGATAAGATTCAACTACTCGACGGCTTCGAGAGTTTTATCTACGAATTCAATCGTCCCGACGGTGACTTCATCCTGCGCATCGGGCACAGCGCCCGCCGCACCCCGGCCATGATCCACGGCGAAGTGGACTGGATCAATTACCTGTCCGATCACGGCGTGACCGTGGCCCGGGCGATCCTGTCGCGGACCGGGAACCTGGTCGAGCCCATCGAAGATGGCCACGGCGACGAGTTCCTGTGCACAGCTTTCGTCAAGGCTCCTGGCGGCCCGATCAAGCGTGAGCAGACCAGCGAGCGCCTGTACCGCAACTATGGCCGTCTGTTGGGACGCATGCACACCCTGGCCAAAGACTACACTCCGTCGAACCAGGCCTGGACACGTTACACCTGGGATGGCCCCGAGAACAACACATCGGATCGTCAACTCCCGGCATCGGAAAAGGTTACCCGCCAGAAATACCAGGCTGTTTTTGAGCACCTGCAGTCCCTGCCTCGCAAGCGGGATGGCTATGGCCTGATTCACCAGGATGCTCATCCCGGCAACTTCTTTGTGGACGAAGACAGCAACATCACCCTCTTCGACTTCGACGACTGCGTCTATGGTCACTTTATCTATGACATTGCCATGGTACTGTTCTACACCGCGATGGGGGAGAAAAAACGCGCCGAATATGCCAGTCGCTTCCTGCCGGTCTTCTTTGACGGGTATCGCGAGTACAACCGGCTCGATCCTGTTTGGCTGAAAGAACTGCCATACTTCATGAAACTGCGCGAGATCGACCTGTTCGCGGCCATTCTTTTTACGATGGGGGAGAACCCTGATGATGCGTGGTGCAAATGGTACATGCAGGGCCGCCGCGAAAAGATTGCCAACAACATCCCGTTCATCGAGTTCGACTGGGATTCGCTGGCGCAATCCCTGTAAAAGGCTTGTATTTTAAAAGGGACAGGGATGCGATAGTCGGCATCCCTGCCCCTTTTTGTTCTGTGCAATTTATAGTGATGCCGCTTTTTCTCTGTCGGCGAGCCGCCCTTCGTAGATCCGTAGCAATGCCACCCCGCCCAAAACCAGTATGCTTCCGCCCACCTGCACCCAGGTGAGACGTTCTCCGAGCAGGAAGAAGGCAATCACGGCCGTAAAGACGGGTTCGGTGGTGGCGATTAAGTTGACCACGCCGGATGGCAAGTGGGTCAGCGCCACGTTATACAGGCCAAAACCCGCCAGGGTGGGACCTGCCGCTAGCAGAACCAGCACTCCCCAGCCCAGCCAGGAATTCCCCAGCCAGAAGAAGTCCGCAGGTTTTGTCGCCGTGCCAGGCAGGAATCCGCTGCCGATCAGGTTGAAGCCGAGCAGGAAGATGCCTGCAAACAAAAAAGTGTAGACCAGTGTTGTCCAGGGATTGAGACCGCGGCGGGAGGCGGTGCGGCCCATCAGACTGTAACTGGCATACCACAGGCCGGAAAGGACTCCGGTCAGGATTCCGGTCAGGTTCACGCTCCAGGCTCCCGGGTCCAGCGCGCCCGAGACGAGTGCACATCCTGCCAGACTGAGCGTCACAGCGGTCATCTTGGCCCAGTTCAGTTGCTCTTTCAGGAACCAGCGCCCCAGAAGGACGGTGAAAGCTGCCGAGGAATAAGCCAGCACGGTTGCCACGGCGGCGCCATTGAAGGCCACCGAAAGTGTCCAGAAGGAGTTGAACAGGGCCATAACCAGCCCGAAGGCCAGCAGGTAGAGCAGGTCGCGGCCTGACAATCGTAACAGCGACTTGCGCGAGAAGACCAGGAACGATAGGAGAACGAAAAAAGCGATGAAATCCCGCCAGCTGGCGAGGATGAGCGCCGGGAGTTCGTAGGTTTGGGTGAGATAGCGGATGAAAACTGCTGTGGTGGACAGAACCGCGGCACTCGTCAATGCGATGGTATACCCGCGGGTGAGGTGGGAAGAATTAGGCATGGGCCCGATTGTAAGGCAGATTGATGGTTTGGGGGATAAAAAAGCCGTGACGGTTTGTCACGGCTGGTAGGTTTACTCAGTTTGTCGTTTTGCCTGAATTGCAGCACGCCGGGCGCTGTTCTGGTATGGCATGGGAAAGGACCTGGTCAACTCATCCATGTGGCTGTGTAGCTGCGCCCGCAGGAACTCGCTGGAGCGGCTGGTAAGAGCATAGTCGGTAATGAGAAACTCGAAAACGGCGTTCGTTTCCGATGTCTCGATTTCCAGGGCTTTCTGATAAGCCTCTTCGAGATTGGTAATTTCGTTCAGCAGTTCCTCAGGCTTGGCCTTCAGCCGCTCCTTCGCCATTTTCATAACTTCCGGGCTGGCGGGCTTGGACAGCCTTTCCTTGCTTAACTGAGCTTTCAGGTTCTCGATCCAGCGGGCGTGGCCTGCTTCCGCGTCCGCGTAATGCCGCCAGAAGCGTTCCACTTCCGGTTCGTGGGCGAACAGCGCTGCCAGTTTGCGGTAGAAAAGGTCAGTGGCGCGTTCGAGAGCGATGGCAAGTTCAAGCAAATCGTTGACGGTGGCTTTCTTGGGCATGGGCATCCTGTTCGGAATGAGACTATTTTACTCTATTTTGCCAGATCGAGTCTCGGTTTCCGGCAGGGATGTAGCCTATTCTTGCGCAAACGAAAAGTGCATTTGTACGATTACCCATTGCCCGTTGCGTTTTTCCAGCGTTCCGGTCCAGCGCGCATTGTCCCAGCCGATGGGCTGCCCGTTCCATTCGGCATGATCGTCGAGGAAACAGGCGTACCAGGCTGTATTCCCGGCTTCGGCGAATTTCAAGCGCAGGTCGCGCACGGCATAATCGGTGGCCTTGAAGGCCGGGTTCATCCATGATTTCTCTGCGGTACGGCGGAACATCTCGAAGCCGGTCACGGTACTCTTCGCGTCCGGGTGAAAGATAAAGAAATCATCATCCTGGGCCATGATGGAGAACAACCGGTCCAGGTCCTTGGTCAGTGCCCAGCCGATGGCATCGTGGATGACCTTTATCACCAGCTCGCGTTCTTGGTCTGAAATCGGCATATGTGCCTCCTGTACCTCCATCTTACGCCGGAACAGGGACACAACATCCCCCAGTTGGATGATTCAAATTGGGGATTGTTGGCGGGAATTTTCCGGCCGGTGTGCGGACCGGGAGCCTGCGCCGCCTAACCAGGATGCTCAACACTGATGGCCTTTTCCCGGCGTGGACGCGGGTCGCGTACCAGCCACAGGAGCAGGCCGGCTACCACCAAACCGCCTATTGCCGAGACAAGGAAGGTGGTCTGGAAACCGGCCGTGTCTGCGATCCAGCCGCCGATCAGCGGGGCGATGATTGTGGCCGGGGCCACCAGCGTATTTGACAGGCCGATGTAAGTGGGACGCGTTTCCTCGGTCCCGAACTCGGCGGTGATGGCCATGCCGATCGTCCAGTAGGCCACGTTGGCCAACCCGGAAAGGATGAAGGCCGGGTACAACCACGCAATCGTTGGCGCGCCCCAGGCCATCAGCGAACTGGCCGTTACTGCCACGGAGCCCGCGACCAGCATGGAACGGTGTCCAAGACGATCGCCCAGCCAGCCCATGAGCATGTTGCCCACTGTCTGGGTGATGGTCAAGGCGGCAGTCAGGAAGCCTGCCG
>CAZRCR010000035.1:0-9610 GCA_964598615.1 uncultured Anaerolinea sp. | reverse complement strand
CAGGCGGAAAGATTGTATCGACCGGCAAAAACGTCAGGGATAAGCAGTGCGCGGCTTTGCAAGCACCCTGGCAGCCCCTATATGAGGCTATCTTGTATTAACACGCGGCCTTTTCGCTTATAATCCCTTTATCAATAGGAGTGTACCCGTATGCCCAAGCCCATCACGCAAAACACCCTGTTCTACGGTGACAACCTGCCCATCCTGCGCAAGCACGTACAGGATGAAAGCAAGGTCAAGAAAGAAGATGGCACGCAGGGCAAGTTGGGGTTGTAGGGATGACAAAGCATGGTTTTAAGCAACTCTCCCGTGAAAATTGGATAGAACCGGATGAACTCGTTCTCCAGTTGTTCAATTTTTCGTCCACAGGAAAACAGGAAAAAGCAGCTATTCCGGATTGGCTCGGTCACATCCTGGCCCCGGCACTCTCGAACAATGTGCCTGAAGAAGTTCAATCCTTGTTTGAAGTGGCGCGTGGCGCTCTTGTATATGGATATTTTTTTTACCCGCTCTTTACCCTGGCAGCCGAGCAGTTATTCCGAGTGGCCGAGGCAGCCATAACACATAAATGCCTGGCTTTGGGGATACCAAAATCAAAGAAATCTTTCTCAGAAAAGCTCAATTGGCTTGAAAAACAGGGAATTATCCAAGGGTGTGATATTGCCAAATGGAATGCTATTCGAGGTTCACGGAATTATTCTTCCCACCCAACACAACAGTCCATTATCACGCCGGGAAATGCAATCGGAGCATTGGTGATCTTGACGGAAAGTATCAATGATCTGTTCAAATGCCAAGATGGAGAGATGTCAACATGATCAACGAGCGAATTCCTGGACAACGACTCATTACACAACATATGCTTTCTTCTGCAAAACTCTTTGAGCGGGACCAACGCTTACGTTGGTCCTCGGTGCAGGATTTGGCAACCTTTATCGATTTGTTTTGTCTTTACGACGAAGTCGTTGTACTTGGACGCGGAGGACAGGTAGCACTAAAAGAAAGAGGATCTGACCTCTTGGGCATCGTGAACCAAACGCATTTTGTGAATATTGAATATCCATACAAGATTGGCGAATCTGAGATCTCTTTAGCCACGGGCAAGCACCTGGCCGCCTTTCTGGGCGAAAATATAATTGGTGAATTCCAGCATCTTCTGGATTATGCAATGCAACCTAGAGCCGCTTCCAGCTTGGAATATTTGGAAGATGCGTTGGAAACCTACAATGCCGTGGGGATCGACAATGAAATATTTGCATCTCCTCAACGTATCGACCTGCTTGAGCAGTTAAACAGGGAACAATCACGGCACGGACAAGCCATGTTCCTGTTACGGACTTTCCTGTACCTGGCTTATGCAGATGTCAGAAAAATTGCCTTTACGCCCGATACAGCACGTATACCCGCGCTGGGTGTAGTGCTAGATCGCGAAGAACAATTCCGCGGAAAGCTCTTGTCACATATGAAAACTGCTTGGAATGATACTCCGGGAGATAAAGATATGTTGCAGCGAGTTTCTCCATTCAGCGCAATTGTGTTCACGCGGGCAAATCGCGATAGGAAAAGAATAGTTCCTGTCATGGAGGAGCTACGCGAACAGTTAACCCCAATTCGGAAACAACTCAGGAATTTAGAGGATCGGTTATTATGGCAGTCGCGAAACGAAGCCATAAAAGCTTTACAGGACTGGAACGGGATACTTAAAGAAATCGAGGAAAATTTTGGGATTGAACCTCAACTTGTCAGTCTAAAGCAAGGAATAAATTTTGCAGAGCATGTTGGAGAAAATATCAATAATCCCGCAAATTTTGGGGCCTGGCTCAAATCAATATTCGACTTACCGGTAGATGTGGCTACCAGGCTTGTCAATCGACAACCAGTGGTTGAATTGCATCGTTTGAAGCGTGAACTACCTGGTTCCGGACGATTGATGGATGCTATTCAAGCACTTTTCGATCCCATGCCTGGATAGCACCGCCTGTTAGTTACCCTTTTCGTTTTCGCGGGAGGATGCACATTAACGGCAGGCTTATCTTTCTCCCAGGGAACCCCGCGGGCGCTTTCTCGTCTTTCGTTTCCACCGGATAGCCTTCCACCACTTTGCCACCCTGCGCTTTAACGTAGTCCACAGCCGCCTTGAGCAAAACCACAGTCAAGCCCTGGCGGCGGAAGTGCTTGTCCACAAAGAAGCACGGCACTGACCAGACCGGCGTCTCATCCTGTGAGGCAAGAACACGCGAACGCGCCAGACCGGGGTACTCGCTGCGGGGTTCGACCGCAATCCAGCCCGCGGGAACGCCATCCACATAGGCAAGCAGGCCCGGGGTCCGGCCTGATGCAATCAGGGCGTGCTGGGCCTCTCGGTTGGCGTCACCACGCCCGGCGTCATATTCTTTGCGCGGCAATTTCCAGAACATGCACCAGCAACCGGCGCATGCGCCGCGCGGCCCAAACAATTGAGCGAAATCATTCCAGCGATCAGGGGTGAGAGATTGGATTTGCAGTTTATCCATGCGTCCTCCTGCGTGCGGCAAGTATGCGAGTGCCACAAAAAGCGATCAGGGTGAGTATAACTCCGGCAAATCCCAATCCAGAAACCCAGTCCAGAATGTGCTGATAGAGGGGAATTTGCCAAGCGACTGCCTGGTGCTTAACGAAAGCCGTCAGGCTGGCCTCGTCTCCCACCCGGATACGCTCGAAAGGGCGCGTACCGTTCAATTCCGGGTAAACGTAGCCGCTGGGGTTTGTCATGTTGTAATAGCCATCTCTTACAGTCCAGACAGAACCAGCTACGACCTCGGGATGGAAATTTTCGAGTTTGTAGCCAAAAATTGGCGCGTACGGGCCAAGGTTGCTTTCGTGCAGGGCCAGGGCATTGGTGTTGTCGGTCCAACCACGGATGGCCGTGATTTCCAGAATGTCCCCGGAGCGAATCGATTGGGAGATCTGAATGGAAGTAGTAATGTCATAAGAACGATTCTGCAGATCTGCATCGATCAGGAAGTATGAAAGCAGAGGGAGCAGGGTTAACGCATTAACGATCCCAAAAACAGCCACGGCTTTCCGAATACTCCAGGAAACTGCCCAATGGTCATAAACCAAAGCGGCAGCCATGCTGATAGGCAGGAGAAAGGCCATCGCGAACCGGGCATTGACATGCAGGGAGGACAGGATAGGCAGGTTGCGGAGCAACGGGTATAACAGTCCCCTGGCCAGGGTAAATTCGACCGCGATCCATATCGCCAAAAGGAGCACGATCCAGGCGATCCATTTTTTATCTGCTTTGAAAAGAGGGGCATATTGCTTTGGCTTACGCAGCAGGGAATACCCACCCGCCATCAGGATGCCGAATACCACCGGCGATAGCGACATATCGAATTCCCAGTAGCCATATTGTCCGCCGGTCAGGGCGACCATGTAGTCTGCCAGACGAGATGGGTCGATGCCCGCCAGCCAAAGAAGCGGGGCCAGGTTCATCGTGCCAAGGAGTTGGAAGAGCAATCCCAGCAAGCCGCGCCCCCACCCAACCGAATATACATCCGAAACCTGGCGCGGGAAATAACGCATGAAAGCAAAAGCGGCCGCGATCTTGGCACCCGAAAGAACCAACCCCAAACCTCCGCCAATCAAGATCACGGTCAGGATACGCCTCCAAGAGAACAAGGCTGGCTTATGGATATACGCCATCGGCAAAAGGATAAGCAAGGACAGGCCAAAGGCAATGATAAGGAAATAGCCCGCCTGATAGATGAGCAAAGCCACCAGGAGCGAGAAGCAGAAGGCAGCCACCCAGCGCGGCAAGGACTCGTCCAGCAGGAGAACAAGGAAAACCGCCACCAGCGGCAGGGTCTGGTAACCGAGATGCCCGGCGGCCATGCGTTCCAGAATGAAGCCATTCGCTGAAAAAAAGACCGCCCCCAGCAGGCTGGTTGTCCAATGGAGCTTGAGGACCCGAGAGAACAGATACACGCTGGCCACAAATCCAGCCACAACAAAGAAAGCCGTCGAGACTAGAACCGCGTTCCACGGGAGCATGAACAGGGTCAGGAAAACCGGCAGGGAATACTGGGCACTGTTCGGGTCCGGGAAGACCGGCAAACCGGCGCCAAAGGTAGGGGTATACCACTGGATGCCAAGTCCGTTCAGACGCTCATACAGGGATACGTCGAGCATGTGAGGGATGGCCAGACTGTAATCGTGTCCCACCAGCGGGTAGTGCAAGTTAAGAAAAGCCACCACCACCCAAACGATAAGTGCGGCATCGACAAAAGCCAGGAAAAAGTACCAGGGATTTTTTTTCATCGAAGCGCAGATCAGAAATTGATCCGCTCCTTTTCGATCACCAGCGGGCGATGGATGGATTGTGTATAGATGGCGCCGATATATTCCCCCACGATACCCAGGAACAACAGTTGCACCGACCCCAAAAAGAACAAACCGATGACCGCCGGCGCCAATCCCAAAGAAAAGTTCTGCCAATCGATCAATTTATAGATCAGGTACACCACGCCGATGAGAAAACTGACCGCGGCGGAGAAGAAGCCGAACATGGCCGCCAAGCGGATGGGAACCTTGGTATAACTGATGACCCCCAGCATGGCCATATCGTAAAGCGTATAAAAATTGTTCTTGCTGATACCGCGCTTGCGCCGGGGCTGGGTAAATTCGATCCGGGCAATCGGGAAACCGATATCAGCAATCAGCCCACGGAAATACGGATAAGGATCGTTGAAACCGCGCAGAACCTCCACCACCTGCCGGTCATATAGACCGAAGCCAGTGTAATGTTCGATCAACTCCACATCCGTGAGGCGGCGCAGTAACCGGTAGTAGAGTGTTCGCAAGAAATAGAACAAACCAGATTCATGACTCCTGGTCTTTACGCCAATCACCACTTTATAGCCCGCATTCCACTGGGCCAGAAATTCCGGAATGCGTTCCGGCGGGTCCTGCAAATCAGAAGCCATTGTAATAACGGCATCGCCGCCTGCCTGCAGGAGGCCGTGATACGGCGAACGGATATGACCGAAGTTGCGGGTGTTCAGGATGGCCTTTACACGCGCGTCGCGGGAGGCCAGGTCGCGTAATTTGGATACAGTGCCATCGGTGGACGCGTTATCGATGAAAATATGCTCATATTCGTAATCCAGTCCGTCCATCGCCTGGTGGATGCGCTCGTAAAGTTCCTGCACATTCTCAGCTTCGTTGTAACAAGGGGTGACAATGCTGATCTTCTTCATTTTCTTCTTAACCTATAACCCGCGGGAAAAAATCTGTTTACGCAATTCATCATTCTCTGCGTAAGGTGTATCCACCATATCAATGGTAAGCGGAGAGTCTTTGGCGCAGGCCTGTGTCATTCGGTGGCCAAAGCGGCCAAGCATCAACTCACGGGTGGATAATTGTCCCTTTTGGAGGGGAATAGCCATGTAAATATCGTCCTCGGTCAGCATCTCACCCGGGGCCAAGTCCCGCCGGGCATAGACGCCGCGCACATAGGAATCCAGGTAATCAACCTCCTTTGGTAAAGGGGGTTTGCGATGTTCTCCAGCCGTACCGCACATTTCCACCGCCTTACGATAAGCCTTGAACCAAGTATCCACCTGCCCTGGCAGGGACGAATAGGGGGCAATAGTAAACCCGTCCGTATCGATATCGATATGCCGCTCGAACAGGCGCACTCCCTTGCCATATGAGATCAGCAGGGAAGTGTACCAGTCATGGTATTCATGGCTGGACAATCCAATCGGATGACCGGGATAACGATGCTTCAGAAAGTCGATCTGGTGTAATTCCATTTCATTATCCTCTGTTGGATAACCCGCTACACAGTGATTGAGCGCCAGTGGAATATTACGGTTCTCAAAGAACGTCACCAGATCATCCATATCCTTGAGCGAAACGCCGCCAGTGGAAACAATGACCGGCTTCTTCGTTTTGGCAATCTTCTCAAGCAGGAGCCAGTCATTGCCATCCGCACTGGCAACTTTGATGATTGGCATCCCGAACTCCACACACCAGTCCACGGAGCGCTCATCAAAAGGCGTTGCCAGGGGAATACAACCATTCTTGCGGATGGCCTCCACCAAGGTGGCATACTCATCCTTGCTAAGACGGGTTTCGAAAGTACGCCGAATGTAGCGGATGTCTGTGCGATCCACAAAATTCTTGTGGACGAAATGATCAACGTCACGAAACTGGAGTTTAATCGCTGCCCGCACATTATTGAAACGCACCACACGGGAATGCTGGCGAACAATCTCCAGCCCACGCTCCAGGCTGCCCTGATGATTGTTGGTCATTTCCAGAACAAACAGGTCTTCAAAAATATCACGCTGCAACATAAACAATCCTCCAGTGAATAAACGGTCAGATCAACGATAAGAGTGCCGGGAAATTCTCCAGCAGCATAACTTGATCGGATGGTGGGAACGAGCCGTACCCATAGCGGACACCCACAAAGGAAACGTTGCATGCTTTGGCCGCGGCCAGATCCTCAGGTGAATCGCCGATGAAAACAGCATCCCCTTCAGCAATATGATATTCTGCGAGCAGATGGGACAACATTGCAACCTTGTCGCGAAAAACGGGCCGGACCGAGTCCCGGCTGAGGACACATTCGAAGTGACGTTTCAGCCCAAGTTTTTCCAAAATGCGTCCGGTGGGCAGTTGCGGCTTGTTGGTGACCACGAACAGACAAAACCCTCGGGATCTCAACCGTTCCAAGGTCTCATCAACGCATGAATAGAGCGAGACGGACGCCCAGCCAAAGTTATCGTACTCGGAACGGAATACAGCTTCCAAGGCAGCAAGCTGCGTCTCGTTCAAACTTCCAAGGGCAGATTGGAAAATAACACGCACAGGGGGACCAATCGGAAAATCGAGACGCTCCGCTTCCCGGTCCGGAAGTGTCAGCCGTACAGCATGACGGAACGAGGCCACCAACCCGGCGCGAGAATCAACCAGCGTACCATCCAAGTCAAAGAACAGGGCGCGGCAGATCACGGGTCCCATCGGGGGATGAACAAGTTTTGCGCCAGTTCATCCGGCGCAAGGAAGGGGAACATGTCTTCCAACGGCGCCGAGACAATGCGCCCATCTGGCAGCGGGCGGGAACTTTGGCGCGGTTCGAAACCCTGGTCGGGATCCAACACCACTTCCACCAGAACGGGTGAAGGCATCTCGAGCACCCGGCGCAAATCGGGCAGGAAATCATCCCCCTCCAGTTTTACCGCCGGGAGGCCATACGCATTGGCCAACTGAATGAAATTCGGGAAAGACACTCCCGAAGCCTGACTCTCACCTACTACCCCACCGAAAAAACCGCGCTGGGATTGGCGGATGGACAGGTAGCCACCATTATTCAGGACAAGAATCTTGAGCGGCAACTGGTAATGGGCCACCGTCTGCAATTCCTGGATATTGAGCTGAAGGCTGCCATCTCCCGCCAAGCAGATCACACGCCGTCCGTGATTGGCAAAGGCCGCTCCAATGGCAGCTGGGAGATCATATCCCATGGAAGCCGAGCCAGAATTGGCCCACAAGCGCTGCCCCAACTTGATCTGCGCAGCCTGGAAAGTGACCACGGTGGCTGCCCCATTGCCGCAAACGACCACATCCTCGTTTTCCAGGTTGGAAAACAGGGTATCGATGAAATGGTATGGATTGATTTTCCCTGTGAACTGACGGTGCCTGGGCAAAACTGCAGGATAACGCACTTGCCGCTCCTTGCACCAAGCCAGCCATTCTGAAAAATGCGCTGCATCCCAATCCATTACCTCCAATTGACACAGCATTTCCTGCAGAAATGCTCCCGCATCCGCCACCACCGGTACATCAGGCTTGACCGTGGGCTTGGACAATTCAGCCGGGTCAATATCCACCCATATCTTCTGAGCGCCACGTGCGAAGGATGCCCAGGTGTATCCCACCTGACGGATGTTGAGGCGGCTGCCCAGGATGAGCAGCACATCTGCATTCTGGACCGTAAAATTGCCTGGCCGCGTCCCGATCGTTCCCGGGCGGCCGCAGAAAACCGGATCGTCCGACGCAATCAGGTCATGCGTCCAGGCAGTGGTGACAGGAATGCCAAGTCGGTGGATAACCTGACCAAACACATCCACCGCTCCTGCCAAGCGCACTCCAGTTCCGGCCAGGATCACTGGACGCTTAGCCTGTTTTAGCTTCTCAAGGGTATGTTTCACCTGCTCATGGAGGTCGCCATCCCCTTCTGGCACGGAGGGCGGGACGAATCCTTCCAGCTTAGATGCATCCACCTGACTGGATTGAACATCGATGGGAATATCAAGCCAGCAGGGTCCAGGCCGCCCGCTGCAGGCCAGGTACCAAGCCTTTTCGACATGGTAACGGATCTGATAAGGATCGGTCACGGTCACGGCATACTTGGTCACGCTGCGCGCCATTGAGACGATGTCCGCCTCCTGGTCGCCCAATTGCCGGAGTGCCGGCTGATCATAGGTGCGGATATACGTCTCGCGTTTGACCTGTCCCGAAATAACCAGCATCGGGATGGAATCGGTCCACGCGCCATATACACCATTCAGGGCATTGATCCCGCCCGGGCCAGTGGTCACATTGATCACACCCGGCTGACCCGTGATGCGAGCGTAGCCTTCTGCCGCCATAGCACAGGCCTGCTCATGATGATTGAAAACGGTCTGGATGCGTGGATTGCTGCCGATATCGTAGTTCAGGAACATCGCGCCGCCGCCGGTCAACATGAATACATGGCGCACACCCAATTCAGAAAGTTTCTGGGAAACGTACTCGGAAACACGCATAGTCTCAACTCTCAGAGAAGCGGCCGGGGGACAAACGAACACGCCGGAAGCGCTTCAACCCTTCAACAAAGATCAGGATGGTCAACGTGAACATGAGCAAGGGGTTCAGCAAAACGGACAAGTTCGCTTCGGGCAGAACAGGGAAATGATAATAATCCTTAGGGATTATCAGGAAACCAAAGAGAAGCAGGTAAAGCCGATCAGTCTTAATACCGTCCGTCTCCTGCGTATTGACGAACAGAATAAGCGGAAGAAGCAGGTGGAGCAATTTGTAGTCGCCTGAGACCTGGGGAAGAAGGTTCAAGGCAATCACCAGCAAGGCCAGCCGCTTCCAAAGGCTCTTTTCTACAAAAACAACACATAGGAGAACTGACGATAGAAAGAGAATAATCAGTACAGAATAGAATAAAGCACTTGGCATTGGCAAGCCCAGCGAAAGGGACAACACTTTAAACGCGCCCCATAGGCTGTTGCCAAAAGCAACCCCTTCATTACCGACGGCATAAGTCTGGGTATAAAGTTGCAGGTTACGCCAGTGCAAAGGCAAATTAACGCCAATGCCGCCCGGCAGGAAAGCATAACTGGCGAAAGTAGCTGCCAGGGATACGACCGCGGAGATTGCGATATCCCGATAACGCCGGTCAGCCAGAAAAAGTCCCGCCATAACCACTGGGAAGGCCTTCAAAGCAATTGCCAACCCAAGGAAGACCGCACTAAGTGCAGGCCGTTTTTTATAGAATGAAATGAACAGGTACAGCAAAAAGAAAACCACCAGTTCGAAATTCCCCCGGTCGAAAACGAACAGGAAC
>CAZRCR010000034.1:0-9623 GCA_964598615.1 uncultured Anaerolinea sp. | reverse complement strand
CGCTGACGATGAAATCATCCACGCGGGCGGCTTCGGCCAGTTCACGGTTGCGCAGGTCGAGCATTTCGCTGACGATGGAGAACGGGGTTTCGTCCTTTTCGGCAATGTCGCGCAGGTGCAGCAGCGTGACCAGCGTCTTGGCGTCTGCAGCCTGGACCTCAAGACCGGCATAGGAGAGGACGATGATGTGATCGTAATCGGCGGCTTTGAGCTTTTCGAGCAGTTCCCGGTCGGTGGTGTCGCCGCGGTAGAAGTCCACTTTCTGGTTGGCAAGGCGGCGCAGTTCCTGGCGCAAGGTATCGTCGGCTTCGCCCGCTTCCTCCGAAACAGCCGTGTCGGCCACTACGAGCACTTTGGAGCCTTTGGCAACGTAGTTGTCGAGTTCACGGATGATGGTGGATGCGCACTCGTTCCAGCCGAGCACGAGACACTTTTCCGGGGCAGCTTTGCGCGGCTGGGCGGCCTTGCCAATGGCAGCTTCGTCCACAGGGATGGAAGCGAGGCCAGCCACTTTGATGGTGTCATCATCGGCGGAGACTGCAATCACCTGATCCCCGGCAGAGAAACGCACATCCATACCGGGATTCAGGGCTACGGTCCCGTTAGCGTAACGGACGCCGAGCACGGCCGAGTCTTCGAACTGTAGCAGGGACTCGCCAAAAGTCTTTCCTGCCAGGGACGGTTCTTCCTTGAAATAAATTTCATCGCCGCCATAATTCATCAACTCGGTGTAGACCACCGAGAGACCGCTCTGGCGGGACGGCTGGGCTACCACACGGGCGATCAAGTCGCCGCTCAGCACGGCCAGCACTTTGTCCTTCACACCGACCATCTTGACCACATCCATGTTCTTCGAGTCACTGATCTGGGTGACGATATGGTACGGTTCGGGCCGGCGATCGGGGTTGTTGGTGAGCGCCAGCACGGTCTTGATAACATATGAATCCGGGTCGTCCTCTTCGGGCGGCAGGATGATGATGGATTTGGCGGCGTGGGGCGAACCGATCTCCAGGTCGTTCAGGTCGATCGGGCTGCCGGAGCGGCAGATGATCTTGGTCTTGCCGACCTGCGGCACGCGGTTGCGCACCTCATCTTCCATTTCCACCTTGTCTTTGTCGGCGAGGATGACGATGCTGGCGTTCTTCTGGTTTTCATTGGCGATCATCAACTCGGATAGGATGGTGAACACCTGCGGTGACCAGCCCAGGATGAGCGTATGTCCGCTCTCGAGGACCTGGGAACGGCCTTTGCGCAGTTCTTCGAGTTTGCCTTCCACGCCAGCGGTGAGCACGCCGATGAGGGTGCTGACCACAAAGATGCCGCCGATGGTGACAAAGAGCATCACGACGCGGAAACCCCAACCAGCGTCTCCGCCCATCGTGCCGGCATCAAAGGTGCGCATCAGGCTTTCCCAGGCGGCTTCGAGAAAGCTCATCGGCTCGGTGCTGCCTTCGGGGGCGAGTGCCAGCCCGCCGACGCGGATGATGGCGGCCGCGATCACGATGACCACCAATGAGAGCAGGCCCAGTCCGCCGATCAGGGCGATGGTGCCTTTGGACATGTAATTATCGAAAAAGTACTGCATTTTCTGACGAAACGTGGGTTTTGGAACCATACTGCCTCCGTAAATTTGAGTTGCCCAATTATAGATACTTCCCGCTTTTCTGCCAATGATTGACTGCCCCTTTTCTTTGTCCTATACTTGTTTTATATAATTTCAATTCGGAGGACCCATGACCATTCTCACCTGGTACGGACACGCCACGCTCGGTCTGGAGACCGGCGGTTACAAACTGCTGGTCGATCCTTTCTTCAGTGACAATCCTGCTGCCCCGGTTACCGCTTCCAATGTGCCGGCCGATTTCATCCTTGTCACTCACGGCCACGGTGACCATGTTGGTGATGCGGTCGCCATTGCCAAGCGCACCGGGGCTACGGTCATCAGTAATGCCGAGATCGCCGGATGGGCGCGCAAGCAGGGCGTTACATCCCATGGGCAGCACCTGGGAGGCGGGCATGCCCATCCCTTCGGTTATCTAAAACTGACCCTGGCCTTGCACGGCTCCGGCCTGCCGGACGGTTCTTACGGTGGCAACCCGGCGGGGTTCCTGCTCACCACCACGGATGGAAAAAAGATCTACATCGCTGGCGATACCGGTCTTTTCGGCGACATGAAACTGATCGGCGAGGAAGGCGTGGACCTGGCGATCCTCCCCATCGGCGACAACTACACGATGGGTCCCGATGATGCCCTGCGGGCGGTCAAACTTCTCACTCCGAAAACCGTCATCCCGTATCACTTCGGGACCTGGGGCCTGATCGCTCAAAATCCCGAGCAATGGGCGTCCCGCGTGCAAAAGGAAACCACCGCCAAAGCGGTGGTGTTGAAACCGGGAGAGACGTTCACATTGTAATTTCTGCAGGGGCGTCAATATTGTGCCCCTATTCGTTTGTCCCTGGTAGGACCAGCGGCGTATCGGCAAAAGGATGGGGGACCACCTGCACCGGCAGATGATATGCTTCTGAGATCAAGTCGGGAGTCAATACCTGCCGCGGCGTCCCCGCGGCTTTTATTTCACCATCGACGAGAAGCGCCACTCGGTCGGCGTAGCGGGCGGCCAGGTTCAAGTCGTGCAGGGCGACCAATACGGCCAGGTTGTCCTGCCGGGCCAACGCACAGGCCAAGTCCATGAAACTGACCTGGTAGTGCAGGTCGAGGTTCGATGTGGGTTCGTCCAGGAGCAGGATGGGCGTGGACTGGGCCAGGGCACGCGCCAGAAGCACGCGTTGCTGCTCGCCGCCGGAGAGTTCACCCACATGCCGGTTGACCAGGTTGAGCGCCTCGACTTTGGCGAGAGCGGCGCGGGCGATCTCTTCGTCTTTCGGGGAAACCTGCCCGAGGAAGTTCAGGTAAGGGGTGCGTCCCAGAAGTACTGTTTCCCAGACCGAGAAAGCGGGCGGCATGGATACGGCTTGCGGCACCACGGCGATGTGGCGGGCGCGCACCATGGGTGGGGTGGCAAGCAAGTCTGTGCCGTTGGTGCGGACAATGCCTTCATCCACGGGGAGCACACCGCTCACGGCGCGGATCAGGGATGATTTCCCGGCGCCGTTGGGGCCGATGAGCGCGAGCACTTCGCCGGAGTGAACCTCCAGCGAAACCTTCTGGAGCACACGACGGGGGCCATACGATGCGGATAAGTTCTCGATTTTCAGCATAGGATCATGATTTTCTCTGTATGCACAACTCGCGTTTCACAAATCACGAATAACGAATTCCGTTCTACCAATATCCCTGGTTCTTCGCCCGGCGCAGCACCCACAGGAAGAAAGGCGCGCCGATCAGCGCGGTAACGATGCCCACCGGCAGTTCCTGCCGGGCCATCAGCACACGTGCCAGCACGTCGGCCAGCAGCAGGGCAGCGGCCCCGCCCAGCAGGGAAAGCGGCAACAGGCGGCGGTAGTCCGCGCCGAACCACAGGCGCATCAAGTGCGGCACGATCAGGCCGATGAAGCCAATGATGCCCGAGAAGGCTACGGCGGAAGCGGTGGCCAGGGACGCGGCCAGCAGGATCAGGGTCCGCGCCTGGGTGACGGGGAGACCCATCTGGCGGGCCTGGTCATCGCCGAACTGGAGCACGTTCAAGGTGTGACCTGCCAGCAGCAACCCCACCAGTCCTGGCAGGAGGAATGGCAGGATGCCGAGCACCGGTCCCCAGCCGGTGGATGTGGAACCACCCAGCAGCCAGGCGATGGCACGGTGCAGTTCGCCGCTGGAGCGCAGCATCAGGAAGGATGTGACTGCCGTGGCGAAAGAGGAGAAGGCCACCCCGGCCAGGATCAGGTTGGTGGTGGGCAGGGTCTTGCCAACGCGTGCCAGGGAATAGACCAGGAACACGGTGGCGAGTGCGCCCACGAAGGCTGCTGCCGGGACGGCGAGCAGCCCTGCTACGGTGTAGGGCCAGCGGATGGTCATTGCCAGTACTGCGCCCAATCCCGCGCCGGATGCCACGCCGATCAGGTAGGGGTCAGCCAGCGGGTTGCGGAAGAGACCCTGGTAGGCCGCGCCGCTCGTGCCCAGCGCCGCGCCGGTGAGAAGGAGCAGGGCGGTGCGCGGCAGGCGCAGGGTCAGGATGATCGTGGCAGCCTGGGTGATGGTCTGCGGCGGTTGACCGATCAGCACGCGCCACAGGTCAGCTGGCGGGATGAAGACCGAGCCGACCGCAATGGAGAGGCCAATTGCCAAAATCAAAAAACAAAGGGAGAGGAGGACAGGGGAAATGCGGCGCATAATTGGCAGGGGGAGAGAACAGAGAGTAGAGAATAACGCCGGACGCACTGCGACGGTTCTCTACTCTCTGCCATTTATTCTCTACTTGAGAATACCCGGATGTAATATCTCCACCAGGGCTTCCAGTCCGTCAACCAGGCGCGGGCCGGGGCGGCTGACTAGGTTGTCGTCGAAGGTAAAGACTTGTTCGTTCTGGACGGCGGTGAGCACATCCCAGCCGGGACGGGCGGCGACTGTTTCCGGGGTCTCGCCGTAGGCGGTGTCGCCGAGCAGGATGATGCCTGGGTCGGCCACCAGGATTTGTTCCAGGCTGATGGGGGCCCACTGGTCTTCGAGTTCGCCGCCGATATTATATCCGCCAGCGCGGCCGATCAGCAGGTCCACGAAGGTGCCTGGGCCGGCGGTGTAGGGACTGGCCGGGTTGGTGGCGTCGAGTTCGTAGTAAACAGTGGGCACGTAAGAGAGTGGGGCGATGGCGGCATCCACAGCAGCAACACGGGCGCTGAGCGATTCGACCAGGGCGATGGCTTCGTCGGCGTGACCTGTCAGCGTGCCGACCAGTTCCATGGTGGCGAACATATCCTCGAGCGTGGTCGGGTTGGGCAGCGAGTAGACCGTCAGGCCGAGGTCTTCAAGCGAGGCCACCAGTTCGGGCGGATTGAGGGCGCTGGCCAGTACAAGGTCTGGCTCGAGGGCGGTGATAGCTTCCAGGTCATATTCGCCCCACGAGCCGCCGATATCGGTGATGGACGCGGTCTCGGCGGGATAGTCGGAGAAGGTGTCGCGGCCCACAACCTGCGAACCGGCGCCCACGGCGAATAGCATCTCGGTCCCGGCGGGGGTGAGAGAGACGATTCGCTGGGCGGGGGCAGGCAGGTTCACGGTCCGACCCAGGCCGTCGGTAAAGACCAGATCAGCGGCTACCGGGGTGGGGGTCACGCGCGGGGCGCAGGCGGTCACGGTCAAAAGCAAGGCAAGCAAAAGCGCAAAGGTCAGTTTGCGGGACATGTCGAGGTCTCCTCTAAAAAGAATAGGGTCAAACAAAATCCCCTGTGCAAGACAGGGGAGGGAGGATTGGCGATCCAACAGGCCGTTCCCCACCTCCTTTCCGCGAGAGTGTGGCAAGCCCCCGAACTTCGGGGGAGAACCGGCCAGGGCGGGCGACCTGACTTTGTCAGCACAATTCTGACATCACAGTTGCGGGACAGTGCCGGACTTACACCGGCTTCGCCGTTGGGCCTGCCCATCCGGGGGGCAAGGCACCCTGACCTTTATTTGATTGTAATCGTATTGTATGCGCGCCCGGGGTGGACGTCAATGATTGGGGAGCCTTTGCGCCCGCACCGGGGAAAATTCGGGTATACTACCCGCGTTATGAATCACATCCGCAACTTTTGCATCATCGCTCATGTCGACCACGGCAAATCCACCCTGGCCGACCGGCTCCTGCACCTGACCGGCACCGTCCCCGACCGTGATACCACCGAGCAGATCCTCGACTCGATGGACCTGGAACGCGAAAAGGGCGTCACCATCAAGGCCTCCGCCGTGCGTATGAACTACACTGCGCAGGATGGCAACACCTACGAACTCAACCTGATCGATACCCCCGGTCACGTGGACTTTGGCTACGAGGTCTCGCGCGCCCTGGCGGCCTGCGAAGGTGCCGTGCTGGTGGTGGATGCCACTCAAGGCATCGAGGCCCAGACCCTGGCCAACCTCTACTCCGCCCTCGAAGCGGATCTGGAAATTATCCCTGTCATCAACAAGATCGACCTCATCTCGGCCCGTCCCGACGAGGTTTCTGAAGATGTTGGCAGCCTGCTGGGAGTTCCGGCGGCGGATGTGATCCGCGTCTCGGCCAAGGACGGCAAGAACGTCGAAGCCGTGCTCGAAGCCATCGTGCAGAAGGTCCCGCCGCCCAAAGGCGGGGATGATGCGCCCCTGCGTGCCCTGGTCTTCGACTCGCACTACGATTCCTACAAGGGCGTCATTACCTACGTGCGCGTCACCGAGGGAAGTCTCACCGCCAACGACAGCATCCACCTGATGTCGAGCGGGGTGGACGTCAAACCCATCGAAGTGGGCATCTTTGCCCCGATGATGAAACCGGTCGCCGGTCTGTCTGCCGGGGATGTGGGCTACATTGCCACCGGACTGAAGACCGTCCACGAGGCGCGTGTGGGGGATACGATCACCAGCACCGCTCGTCCAGCATCGGACCCGCTGCCGGGCTACCTGCATCCCAAGCCGATGGTCTTTGCCGGTATCTATCCCTCCGAAGCGGACGATTACCAGTCCCTGCGCGAGGCGCTCGAAAAACTGCAGCTCAACGACGCCGCGTTGACCTTCCAACCCGAAACGTCCCAGGCGTTGGGTTTCGGCTTCCGGGCCGGGTTCCTGGGTTTGTTCCACATGGAGATCATCCAGGAGCGCATCGAGCGCGAGTATGACCTGGATGTGGTCTTCACTGCCCCAACCGTGGCTTACGAGGTGCTCCTGCGTAGCGAAGAGACGCTTATCGTCGATTCGCCCGCCGACCTGCCAGACGAGGGCAACATCGCCGAGATCCGCGAACCGTGGATGACCATCGAGATCATCACGCCCACCGACTACTACGGCCCAATCATGGACCTGGTGACCAAGCGGCGCGGCATCTATAAGCAGCAGGAATATCCTGCCCCGCACCGGGTACAGTTGGATTATGAGATCCCCCTCTCCGAGATCATTGTTGATTTCTTTGACGAGTTGAAGAGCCGCACGCGCGGTTATGCTTCGCTGGATTACCAGTTCCTCGAATATCGCGCCGACAAACTGCAGAAGCTCGAGATCCTGGTCAACAGCGAACCGGTCGATGCACTGGCGACGATCGTTCACGAAAAGGACGCTTACCATAAGGGTCAGCGCTTCATTACCAAGCTGAAGGATATCATTCCACGCCAACTGTTCGATGTGGCCATCCAAGCATCCTCGGGCGGACGCATCATCAGCCGCGCCAATGTCAAGGCCATGCGCAAGGATGTGCTGGCCAAGTGCTATGGCGGCGACATCACCCGCAAGAAGAAACTGCTCGAGAAACAGAAGAAGGGCAAGAAACGCCTGAAGATGGTCGGGAACGTGGAGATCCCGCAGGAAGCCTTCATGGCGGTGCTCAGCCTGGAAGAAGAGTAACCTGTAGGGGCGACCTTTATGGTCGCCCTGTGCGGGTTTTGGATTAATAGGGCGGACTCAAGGTCCGCCCCTGCGAGAACCTATGAAAAAATTCTGGCAATCCGCCCGCAAGTGGCTGCCAGGTGTGGTTATCAGCCTGGTTGTCATCATCATTATCGTCAACTTCGTTGATCTGCAAAAGTTTGTAGACGCCATCCGCTCGGCCAACTACTGGCTCCTGCTGGTGGCGTTTGCATGTTCGTTCGTCTGGCTCTCGATTCGCGGTATGGTCTGGCGCACCATTTTGCGCGGACGGGCCTCCTACCGGGACGTGTTCCTGACCCTGAACGAGGGATACCTGCTGAACAATTTCCTGCCCTTTCGCCTGGGTGAGATCGGACGCGCCTTCCTGCTCGGACGAAAGTCTGGCCTGGGATTCATGGAGGTCCTGCCGACTGTCATCATCGAACGCGTGCTTGATGTGGCATTTGCCGCTGTGATCCTGATCACTGCCGTGCCGTTCGTAGTCGGGGCGGAGGGCGCCGGGAAAATTGCCATCATCATCGGCATCCTGGTTGTGGTTGGGCTTGTGGTTCTGTACCTGCTGGCTCGCAACCGGGAGTGGGCGCTGGGACTGTTCAATCGTCTCTTCGCCCGCTGGCCCAAGTTCCAGAAGGTGGTTGGCGGCTTCCTTGAGTCGCTTTTCTCCGGCTTGTCTATCATGACCGATGGCTGGCTGTTCCTGCGCGTGCTGCTCTGGATGACGATTAACTGGGGCTTTGCCATCTTCCAGTTCTACGTTCTGCTCCTGGCCTTCTTCCCTGAAGCGAAACTGCTCTGGTCGCAATTCGGACTGGGCGCGGTGGCCTTTGGCAATGCCATCCCGTCCCTGCCGGGGGCGGTGGGTACCTACGAGGGCGCCTTTGGCGGGGCCATTGCCCTCGTCAGCGGCGACCAGTCTACGGCGTTGGCGGCAGCGTTGGTGGCGCACTTATACAATTACCTGTCCACCGGTATCATTGGCTTGTATGCGCTTTCCACCGAAGGTGAGACCCTTATGGGGGTTTACCGGCAACTAAGGAATAAACAGGAAAAATCAGCGAGTGGTGAATAGAGAACTGAAAATAGTGAGTTGTGAGCAGTAAAATAGTCTCACCATAGGAGCAACCATGTCCAAAAATTATCTCATCACCGGTGGAGCCGGGTTCATTGGCTCGAACTATGTTCATCGCCTACTGACACGCGGCGAGAAGGTCACCATCTATGACAATCTCTCGCGGGCGGGCGCAGCGCGCAACCTGGCCTGGTTGCAGGAAACTTTCGGGAAAGACGCCTTCCGGATCACGGTCGCGGATGTACGTGACGCAGCCCAGTTGACCGCCGCGGCTCGCGAGGCAGATATCATCGTCCATCTCGCCGCGCAAGTCGCGGTGACCACGTCTGTCACCGACCCGCGCAACGATTTCGAGATCAACGCCCTGGGGACGTTCAACCTGGTCGAAGCCGCCCGTCTTTCGGACCGGAAGCCGGTGGTGCTCTACTCATCTACGAACAAGGTGTATGGCGGCATGGACGATGTGAAGGTGGTCGAGCGCGGCGCCCGTTGGGAGTACGAGTCCCTGCCGATGGGTTGCTCCGAATCCCAGCCGCTCGATTTCCACAGCCCCTATGGATGCTCCAAAGGCACGGGTGACCAGTACGTGCGCGATTATTCCCGTATCTATGGCCTGCGTTCTGTCGTCCTGCGTCAGTCCTGCATTTACGGCACGCGCCAGTTCGGCGTGGAAGACCAGGGCTGGGTGGCGTGGATGATCATCGCCGCGGTCACCGGCAAACCCATCACCATCTATGGCGATGGCAAGCAGATCCGCGACGTGCTTTTTGTAGAAGACTTGATCGATGCCTATGATGCCGCCATTGCCCGTATCGATACGGCGGCGGGACAGGTCTACAACCTCGGCGGCGGACCGGCGAACACCATGTCCATTTGGACCGAGTTCGGCCCCATGCTGGAAAAATTGCTCGGCAAACCCGTCCCGGTGGCGCGCGGTGACTGGCGTCCCGGCGACCAGAAGGTCTTCGTGGCCGACATCCGCAAGGCCGAACGCGAGTTGGGGTGGAAGCCCAAGATCGGCGTCGAAGAAGGCGTGCGCCGCCTGTTCGAGTGGGTGAAAGTCAATAA
>CAZRCR010000033.1:0-9625 GCA_964598615.1 uncultured Anaerolinea sp. | reverse complement strand
CGCGCCTACCGCGCCGACCTATTGCGCAAGGCCTTCGCCAAAATGGGCGATGCCTTCGTCAACCAGTCCGGTTTCAGTTGCATGGTGGATATCCTGCTCAAACTTAACCGTCTGGGAGCGGTCATTGACGAAGTGCCGCTCATCCTGCATTATGATTACAAAAAAGGCGCCAGCAAGATGAAGGTCGGCAAGACCATCCGCGACACGCTCAAACTGGCAGGGCGGGAGTGGCTGGTACGCCTGCGCGGCCCGCAACGCGGATAAAAAACACCTTTCCTGTAAACGGATTGTAGGGACGACCCGGCGGGTCGTCCCTATCCATTTCCGGTACAATCCTGCCATGCACATCCCGATCCTGACCTACGGCTCGCGCGGCGACGTGCAGCCTTTTATCGCCCTGGCACACGGACTGCAAAAGGCCGGCCACACTGTATTATTGGCCGCGCCCGGTCGCTTCGCGGACCTGGCAGCGGGTTACGCCATCCCATTCGCGCCCCTGGCTGGTGACCCGGCTGTGATCAGCGCCCGCATGAACGACGCCGGGGAGAATCCTATCCGCATGGTACGTGCCATTCGCGATTATGTTTTCGAGATCGCTCCTGATGTGGTCCGCGGCCTGCGCGCAGCCTTGAAAGACGCCGACCTGCTTGTGCACAGTTTTCTCTTTACCACCGGCGGGCATACCTTTGCCCGAGAGATGGGCATCCCCGATATATCGGTACAGATCTTCCCGATGTTTGCCCCCACACGCGCCTTCCCCAACGCGGCCACAGCAAATGTTCCGCCGGGATTGTGGAGCGCCTTCAGTCACTGGTTCGCCACGCAGGTCTTCTGGCACGGCGGCAACCAGGGATACTACAGCCTGCGCCGGAAATTTCCCGCCGACTTTCCCAAAAAACTCTACTGGCCTTTCCAAAAAGTGGATGAGCGCCCGCTCACCCCGCTCTTGATGGCTTACAGTCCCACGGTCCTGCCGCGCCCAAAAGACTGGACAGCGCCCCACATCCATATCCCCGGCTATTTCTTTCTGGATGAACCGGATTACAATCCGCCGCCTGCCCTGGCCAACTTCCTTGCGGCAGGCAAGCCGCCAGTATGCATCTCCTTTGGAAGCATGGTCAACCGCGAAGCGGAACGGATTGGCAAGGCCGTGCTCGAAGCCCTGCATCGCACCGGTCAGCGCGGCATCCTGCTCATCGGGTGGGGCGGATGGACTCCAGAAGAACTCCCACCCAATATCTTTGCCAGCGAATCCATCCCGGCCGTCTGGCTGTTTTCGAAATGCGCTGCCATCGTCCACCACGGCGGAGCGGGGACGACCGCGGCCGGTCTCCGGTCCGGGAAACCGAACGTGGTGGTACCCTTTGCCGCCGACCAGCCTTTCTGGGGTAAACGCGTTGCTGCACTCGGCGCCGGGCCGGACCCAATCCCGGTCCGCACGCTGGACGCCGATACACTCACCGCGGCATTGACGCGTGCGCTGACTGATGCGTCCATCCGGGAGCGGGCGGCGGAGGTGGGAGCAATCATCCGGTCCGAAGACGGAGTGGGCGCGGCGGTAAAAGTCATCGAAGCCTGCCGCATCGGCTCCCGGTAAGAATCTTTCTTTTATCCTACTTGTCCATTTTCATCATCAGGCGTAAGATAATAAAACTTATGGGTAAACTCAATCCGCACCGTTCTGAATCCCGTCGACACGAAGTGCTGGCAACCGGGCACGTTGTCCCCGAGCCGAGCCGCTGTGTCCAGTGCGGGATTTGTTCGTTTAACTGCCCGATCAGCATCGACGTGCGCCGTTATGCCTGGCTGGGCCGTCACATCGAAGACTCGTACTGCCTCACCTGCGGCGAATGCGTTAAACGCTGTCCGCGCGGCGTTCTACGCTTCGAGCGCACCGAACTCTTCCAGATGGCCGAAGCATGAACCGCTACGTTGTGATCGGCACAGGAGTTTCGGGCGTGGCGGCGGTCACCGCCCTGCGGACTGCAGACCATTCTGCCGAAATCACCCTGGTAGGCGAGGATCCGCACGGGTTCTATTCGCGCCCCGGTCTGGCTTACTATCTGACAAATGAACTCCCCGAAAAACAACTCTATATCTTCAACAACAAGGATTGGCAGGGACTGAATATCCGGTACACCAAAGCCACTGCCACCCGGATTGACCCCGCCGCCCACCGGCTGGACATCGGGCCTGCCAGTGCGCTGACGTACGACCGCCTGCTGATCGCCACCGGTTCCACCGCTGTGCAACTCAAAACCCCCGGCGCAAACCTGCAGGGCGTGGTCAAACTCGACGATTTCCAGGACGCGAAGAACATCCTCTCCCAGGCCCGCCACGCCCGCCGGGCAGTGGTCATCGGCGGAGGCGTCATCGCCATCGAACTGGTGGAAGGTCTGCTCACCCAGGGCGTGCAAGTGCACTACTTCCTGCGCGGTGACCGCTACTGGTCCAACGTACTGGACGAGAAAGAATCGCGCTTCATCGAGCGCCGCCTTGGCGAACACGGCGTAATCCTTCACTACCAGACCGAAGACGCCGAATTCATCGGCAAACGCGGACGGGTCTCCGCCGTGCGCACCAAAGCCGGGGAGATCATTCCCTGCGAACTCGTGGCAGTGGGCATCGGTGTGCGTCCGCGCATGGAACTGGCGCAGGCCGCCAGTCTCGCCGTCGAGCGCGGTATTCTGACCGATGAGTACCTGCAAACCAGCGCGGCGGACGTCTACGCTTCGGGCGATGTGGCCCAGGTACGCAACCCCGATACCGGCATCGCCTCGCTCGATACGCTCTGGAACCCCGCCCGCCAGCAGGGGCGTGTGGCCGCCCTCAATATGGCTGGTCAGCGCACGGTCTACCGCCTTCCAGCCGCCACCAACGTCCTGCGGTTGGCCGGAGTGATGACCACCATCATTGGCGCGGTAGGCAGCGGACTGGATGATGACATCATCAGCATCGCGCGCGGCTCCAGTGAAACCTGGCGGCAACTGCCCAATACCATTGCCACCGAAAGCGTCACAGACGTGAGTCACCTGCGTCTGATGGTAGGCGAACGCACCCTGGTAGGTGCAGTGGTGATGGGCGAGCAGAAACTATCGCTCCCGCTTCAAGAGATGGTCACTGCCGGAACGGATATTTCGTCCATCCGCAGTCAGTTGTTACAACCCAAGGCTCCCCTTGGGGAGATCGTCATGGATTTCTGGTCATGCATCAAAGGTTAAGGAGCAGGACATGAAACGCAGTAACAAGGAACTCTGGCTGGCGTTGCTGGCAATGGCGCTCATAACCGGCATCTATGCCCTGTTCGTCCTGGGGACGCGTACCATCCCGGCCGCCGGCGACCTGTTCGGCCACTTGCTCGGCATCCTCGGCTTCGTACTCATGCTGCTCACCGAAATTTTGTATTCCCTGCGCAAACGCAGCCGCTCGGCGCGCTGGGGACGCATGGCCGCCTGGCTCCAGTTCCACATTTTCACCGGGTTGGTGGGACCTTTCCTGGTGCTCCTGCACACCTCCTGGAAGTTCAACGGCCTGGCCGGCGCCACCACCCTACTGACTATCATCATCGTTCTCAGCGGTTTTATTGGCCGCTATATCTACACCCGCATCCCACGCACCATAGATGGCGAAGAGATCGCCACCACCGGCGCACAGGCCCAGGCAGCTGCCCTGGTGCGGGCGCGCAAACTGCTGGCGCTCTGGCACACCATCCACATCCCCATCGGCGTGGCACTCTTCACCGCCGCCTTTATCCACATCGGTGCGGCCCTCTACTATGCCACGCTCCTGCGATAGGTGACCCATGAACAACAACCGACTTGGCTGTCTCACCGGAAGCGGCTTCATCGCCGGAGGCCTTACCCTGCTCATCATTGCCGTCATCAGTTTCACCCAGGGCGGTGTGCTCTTCAGCCCCGGCGCGCTCAATGCCCAGGCAGGACAAACGCTCGGCGGCGTAACCTCCCATGCTGAGATCGGCGGGCAGTGTAAACTCTGCCATGCCCCCTTCTGGAGTGCAGAAACGATGGCAGACCGCTGTATGGACTGCCACATCGACGTTGCCGCCCAACGCGGCGACCCATCTGCCCTGCACGGCGTCCTGTTCGCCAACGACCCGAATTTCACCTGCCGCTCCTGTCATCCCGACCACCGCGGTGCAAACGCTCCCCTGACCGACATGGATAATGCCCGCTTCCCGCACGAGGCCACCGGCTTCTCGCTCAACGGCCACCAGGTCAGCACAGATGGTTCACCCTTCAGCTGTAACGACTGTCACACCGCCGGGTATACGTCATTCGACCAGACCACCTGCCAGACCTGCCACAATACCATCGACACCCTCTTCACCACCGCCCACATCCTTTCGTTCGGGACCGATTGCCTGGTCTGCCACGACGGGATTGACACCTACGGGAGCGACTTCGATCACAACATTTACCCGTTCCAGTTGATCGGCAAACATGCCGAAGCGGACTGTTCCGGCTGTCACCTCAACGCCCATTCCATCCCGGACCTCCAGTCGGCCCCGCAAGACTGCTACGCCTGCCACGCTGAAGAGGACGCCCACGAAGGCCGTTTCGGCACCGACTGTGGCGCCTGCCACACACCGGAAGGTTGGCAGCCCGCCGCCTTCGACCACAACCTGTCAGCCTTCAAACTGGAAGGCAAGCACGCCGATGTGCCCTGCGAAAGCTGTCACATCGATCACGTCTTCATCGGCACCCCCACCGACTGCTACTCCTGCCATGCCGCAGACGACAAGCACAACGGCAGTTACGGCACCGACTGCGCCGCCTGCCACACTCCGGCCGGCTGGCTGCCCGCCACCGTGGACCATAGCCTGTTCGCCTTCAAACTAGACGGCGCACATGCCAGCGTTCCCTGCGAGAGTTGCCACATCAATAATGTTTTCGTTGGCACCCCATCAGACTGCTACTCCTGCCATGCCGCGGATGACGCCCACGCCGGAAGTTTCGGCATCGGCTGCGGTAGTTGTCACACCACATCAGGC
Organism: uncultured Anaerolinea sp.; assembly: GCA_964598615.1. Classification (GTDB taxonomy): domain Bacteria; phylum Chloroflexota; class Anaerolineae; order Anaerolineales; family Villigracilaceae; genus UBA877. The sequence continues at coordinate 4,614 of CAZRCR010000033.1, read as the reverse complement.
TGGCTACCAGCCACCTTCGACCACGCATCCTTCCCATTGACCGGCGGTCACGCCGGTTTGCAGTGCATCCGCTGCCATACCACTTCAGGAATTTATACCGGGCTGTCCACTTCGTGCGTTTTCTGCCATGCTGAACCCGCCTATCACTTCGGCGTATTCGGCACCAACTGCGCCAGCTGCCATACTACCAGCAACTGGAACGCCACATACACCGGCTCACATCCCAACACCTGCGATGGACAGTGCATCAACCACGAAGGCGCATCCTGCCGCGATTGCCATACTGTCAACTTGTCTTCGGCCACCTGCACAAAATGCCACGACAGCAACAATCCCAAAGATGATGACTGATAGTGTGCCTGCACTCCAGCCAGAATGGTCTTCAATCCGGGAACGCACAATGCGTTCCCGGATTTTTACGTTTCTGTCAACCCGACAAGGTTGACACATCTGTCGAAACCATCTATACTAAACATCTGAAAATATACTCAGGTATTGCATGAATACATCATCTTCTCTTCCTCCTGTTCTCGATGAACACACCGCTGCCCATGTGGCGGAACTCTTCCGTTCCTTCAGCGATACAAGCCGGGTACGGCTTCTCTCCGCCTTGGCCGCGCAGGAACTGAATGTCGGTCCGCTGGCAGAATTGGTGGGCATCAGTGAAAGCGCTGTTTCCCACCACCTGCGCGGCCTGCGCCAGATGGGCATCGTTAAGGCACGCCGCGATGGCAAGGAAGTCTACTACCGCATCGACGATCCCCACATCGTAGCCCTGTTCCAGCAGGGCGTGGAGCACGTTCGGGATGAATAATCGTCTCCTGCGCGGACTAGCGCTCCTGGTGTGTATTCTCAGCCTGACCCTGCACTTCTCGGCGGAAAGTGCCGGGATGTTCGAGTCTGCCTGGGCGCACACGGAACAGGCACATGGTCCCGAAACGCACGGGGAGGAAGACCACTTCGTGCCAGTCCTGGCGCAAGAGGAACACCAGGTTCGTTCGAAAGAGTCCGCCGTTGAACTGGAAATGCCGGGGGGCTTTTTCCATTCCATCGTTCCCCAACTCCCACCTCCAAAATCCGTCTAGCCGCATTGTATTTGTGGCTTGAGCCATCTTCGGATGGTATGCCGTCGTTCCGGGCCTGGCCCGGTCTAGTGTCATTGACGGAGTTCGGATATGGAAATCAAAAATACAACCGCAAACGCCAACCGCGAGAAATCGATGGTGGCGCTCAGTTCGGTGGCCGCCGCTGTGGTGTTGACTACCATCAAGCTGGTGGTGGGATTGGCCACCCACTCGCTCGGCATCCTGGCCGAAGCCGCCCATTCGGGGCTGGACCTGGTTGCTGCGCTTGTCACCTTTATCGCGGTGCGTGTCTCGGGCAAACCGGCCGACCGCGAGCATACCTTCGGCCACGGCAAGGTGGAGAACTTCTCCGCCCTGATCGAGACTTTCCTGCTGCTGGCAACCTGCGCCTGGATCATCTACGAGTCCATCCAGCGACTTTTCTTCGAAAGTGTTGAAGTGGACGCATCGCTCTGGGCTTTCCTGGTAATGGGCATTTCCATCGTTGTGGATGTGAACCGCTCACGCATGTTGTACCGGGCGGCCAAGAAGCATAACAGCCAGGCGCTCGAAGCCGACGCCCTGCACTTTAGCACTGACATCTGGAGTTCGGCAGTGGTCATCGTGGGGCTGGCAGGCGTACGACTGGCGGCAGTTTTCACCAACCTGCGCTTCCTCGAAAAAGCGGACGCGGTGGCTGCCCTGGTAGTGGCGGGAATTGTTGTATACGTCAGTATCGAACTGGGAATCCGAACCATCCAAGGGCTGCTCGACCAGGCTCCGAAAGGCATTGCGGCCAAGGTGGAAAAAACCGTGGAAGCCATCCCCGGCATCGTGGACTGCCACCAGGTGCGGGTGCGTCCCTCCGGCCCGGATTTCTTTATCGATGTGCACGTGCTGGTTGCGGGCGAACAAACGCTCAAAGCCGCCCACGCTCTCTCCGAAAAGGCCGCTGCGGAGATCGGCAAGGTTGTCCCGCGAGCGGATGTGACCGTCCATGTGGAACCGGTCCATATTCTCAGAAAACAAAGTGAAGGTTGAAAATCATGGAAAAGTTGATCGAAGAAAAGCTGTCCGGGAATGGGAAAGATTCAGAATTCCACGGGTCGGTCGACCCGCATAAGAAAGGCAATGCCCTGTCCGACGTGATCCTTGGTGGGCAGGATGGATTGGTGAACGTGCTGGGTGTGATTCTGGGCGTAGCCGCCGCCACCAGCGACCCACGCATCGTGCTGGTGGCTGGCCTGGCCGCCACCTTTGCCGAGTCCGTCTCGATGGGCGCGGTGGCTTACACGTCCACCCTGGCCGACGCTGATTTCTATGAAAGCGAACGCGCCCGGGAATACCGTCACATCAAGGAAGTGCCCCACCTCGAACGCGATGAGGTGGCAAAAATCTATGCCGAAAAAGGCTTCAAAGGCGAACTGCTCGACCGGATCGTGGACACCATCACCGCCAACCAGGATATCTGGGTGGCCGTCATGATGGCCGAAGAACACCAACTGCGCCCCACCGACCGGTCGCAGGCACTGCGGGCAGCCATCGTGGTCGGCGTGGCAGCCGTGGTCGGGTCGCTCATCCCGCTCGTGCCATTCATCTTCCTGCCGGTGGGAACCAGCATGCTCGTCTCCATCGCCATTACCGCCCTGGTACTCTTCGGCGTGGGCGCCTACAAGGCGCGCATCACCGTGGGCCGCCCCTGGAAAAGCGGGCTGGAAATGGCCGCCATCGGCACCATCAGCGCCCTGGTGGGATACGCGGTAGGAGCGTTGTTGAAAATCCCGGCTGTACCCTAAAACTGGCAATTGACTTTCTGCCGGTTTGATTTTATACTAACATATGAATATATATTCATATGTTTAATAAAAACAACCGGAGGCAAGACATGAAACCGAAAACGCTGGAGATTCTGGCCTGCCCCGCCTGCCACGGAAAACTGACCCTGGCAGGCGGCTTCCCATCCGCAGCCATTCAGACCGGGGACCTGCACTGTGAACGCTGTAACGTATCCTACCCGGTGGTAGACGGCATCCCCCACTTTCTTCGTCCGGAGAAACTGACCGGCTACAACCGCAGGTTTTCCCACCTCTACGACTGGTTCTCGGTTTTCTACCGGCTATTCTCCAAACTGGCGTTTGCTTACATCGGCACGAAGGAAGAGAGCGCCCGGCGCGAAATTCTCGACCGGCTCCAGCCGAACGGCGGAAGCGTGCTCGAAGTCTCGGTAGGGCCGGGAGTCAACCTGCCCTACCTTGTCCATCGCCCGGACGTGGGCGAAATCCACGGACTGGATATCTCCCCCGGGCAGTTGACCGCCTGCCAGCGATTCCTGCACCGCAAGCGCTGGTCGGCAGAACTCTCACTGGGGAACGGCGAATGCCTGCCATATGCCGACAACTCGTTCGAGGCTGTCTTCCACATCGGCGGGATCAACTTCTTCAACGACAAAAAAGCCGCCATCACTGAAATGATCCGTGTTGCCAGGCCGGGCGCACGCATCCTGATCTCGGATGAGAACGAGAAAGGCGCTCGCGGGTATGAAAAAATCCTGCCGGGCTTCAAAAAGAGTTTCAAGGGAAAACGCGCCGCTGTCACCGCCCCGCTGGAATTCGTTCCAACGGAAATGCAGGAGGTGCGTCTCTTCGATGTCTGGAAGGGCTGGCTCTACTGCATCGAATTCAGGAAACCGTCAGGAGGTCCCCGATGACCGAAAAAGTGATTCAATCGCTAAAAGGCGTCCCACAGACACTGTTGATGACCCTTCTGGTACGCGCCCACGAAACGCAACGTCCCGGAGGGATTTTCAGGGACGAGAAGGCAGTCGAAATCATGAACCGCATCGATGCAGATTTTTCGAAACTGATCATGCGACGTCATGACCAGGTTGCCATCATCATCCGTATGAAAAGGTTCGACAGGCATGTTCAGGACTTCCTTGCGCGTCATCCCGATGGAGTTGTCGTCCACTTCGGATGCGGTTTGGACACACGCTACGAGCGCATCGGTAACGACCACGTCGATTGGTTCGATCTCGATGTGCCCGAAGTAATGGATTTGCGCGAAAAATTGATTGGCACTGCCGGCAAGCATTACCACACCATCACCGCTTCCGTCTTTGACAATGGCTGGATTGCTGAAGTGGGACGTCTCCAGCCGCGTCCATTCCTGTTCATCGGCGAGGGTGTACTTCCTTATTTTGAAGAAACCCAGGTCAAGGATTTATTTCTCCGTTTGAGCGACTACTTCCCCGGTTGTGAAATGGTTTGCGACGCGCACGCCCCTTTTGCGATCTGGGCTGATAACATTCACCTGGCACTGGCCCGCGTCAAGGCACGCCTGCACTGGAAGTTGAAAAATCCGCACGATGTGGAAACCTGGAAAGCTGGATTCCGCCTGCTCGATGAATGGAACTATTATGCTGATGATGAGCCGTTGATGAGGGCATTCTGTTGGGTTCGCATGTTCCCTGCACTGGCAAAATCGGTGGGAGTTTATCACTACCAACTCGGAAACAAGCCCGGATAAGGCTGTTCACTGACAGGCGAAAAAT
>CAZRCR010000032.1:0-9628 GCA_964598615.1 uncultured Anaerolinea sp. | reverse complement strand
CGGCTTCTACCGCCTTCCTGTCCGCCCGCTGGGCCTGTTCTTCGGGGCGCTGGTGCTGGGGGGGATGGCCTTCCTGAATACCTGGGATGTCTTGATCGGCTTTGGACTGCTGGCTGGCGCCTACGTGCTCAGCCGTGTCCATGCTTCCGGCTGGACCTGGAAACGGGTCGAAGACCTGTTTGCCTTTGGCGTCCCTCTGGGCGGGCTGGCCATCCTGCTCTATCTGCCATTCTATGCCGGGTTCGATTCGCAGGCGGGCGGTGTCATCCCCAACCTGGAGTTCTCGACGCGTGGCGTGCAGATGTGGATCATGTTCGGGCCGCTGTTCCTGTTTATTTTTGCTTATCTGCTGTTCCTGATCCGCGGCGAAAAGCGTCCGGCTGGATGGAAGGCAGGATTGTTGATTAGCCTGGGCTTGGTTACAGCCCTGTGGGTTGTTGCCCTGCTCCTGGCCCTGCTGGCGCGCTACATCATGCCGGAAGTGATCCTGAATTATTTGAATGGACAGGGCTTCATCAGCGCATCCTTATATGTCGGTGCTGCCACGCTGCGGCGTCTTGAACGCATTGGCAGCCTGTTGACCTTGCTGGCCCTGCTCATCCCTGTTGTTGCCATGCTGGCGAAAGCGAACGAAAAGGAGGTCGAAGAGGAGACCCTGTCGAGCCTGGATCCGGTCTTTACCTCCCAGTCGTCGACCTTCATCCTTTTCCTTGTCCTGCTTGGTACTCTCCTCATTCTGGCCCCAGAATTCATTTACCTGCGTGACCAGTTCTCTGACCGCATGAATACCATCTTCAAGTTTTACTACCAGGCCTGGATGGTCCTGAGCCTGGCAGCGGCCAGCGCTGTGGCAGTCCTGCTTACCCGCCTGCGCGGTGGCGCGCACTGGGCTTTCCGCATCGGGTTGACGGTCATCCTGCTGATGGCGCTCATTTACCCGGTCTTTGCCCTGTACGACAAGACCAGCGGCTTCCACTTCCAGCAGTTCAAGATGTCATATGAGAGTGCCAGGGCTTCCGGTGACCCGTCGCCACTGCGCACGGCTGCCTCGGTCTGGACCCTGGACGGAGGAGCATTCTTCGAGATGATCTATCCCGAAGATATGGATGCTGCTGCCTGGCTGCGTTCCCAGCCGTATGGCATCCTTGTCGAAGCCACGAAAGCGGATGCCAGTTATTCGGATTTCGCCCATATCTCCACGTATAGCGGCCTGCCTACTGTTTTGGGCTGGCCGATGCACGAAGGGCAGTGGCGCGGTACTTACGAGCCTCAGGGCAGCCGCCTGGGGGACATCCAGATCCTCTACGAGACGCGCGATTGGAACGAAGCCCAGACGATCATCGACATGTACAACATCGACTATGTCTATATCGGCACGCTGGAACACCAGGTCTACCGTGTGAACGAAGACAAATTCGCCACCAACCTGGTGCTGGTCTATGAGACCGAGAATGTCCGAATCTACGCTGTTCCGTAACTCATATCGTGTAAAATTGGCACACCTATGAAAAATCGTTCTTTCACCCTCGAACATGCCCTCTACGCCCTGGCCCTGGTCATTGGCCTGACCCTGCGCTTCCTGCACCTCGGTCAACTGCCGCTCTCGGACTACGAGGCGGGTTGGGCGCTCCAATCCCTGCACATCACCCAGGGCTTGCAGCCTGCCATTGGCGTTAACCCCGGCTATGTCCATTTGACTGCCGTCCTGTTCTATATCTTCGACGCGGTCAATTTCCTGGCGCGATTCTGGCCTGCTCTGGTGGGGACGGCGCTTGTGCTGGCTCCCTGGATGCTGCGTGGCCGTCTTGGGCGTCTCCCGGCCCTGGTGCTGGCTTTCGGCTTGGCGCTTGACCCGGGTCTGGCTGGTCTCTCCCGTCTGGCAGGCGGACCGATGCTGGCTGTGGCCTCTGTCGTCTTTGCCGGGTTGTTCTGGATGGAAAAACGCCGCGCCCTGGCAGGTCTCTTCGCCGGGCTGGCGCTGCTCTCCGGACCCTCAACCTGGATTGGCCTCCTCGGCCTGCTCCTGGCCCTGCTGGCATTCCAGGCTTTTGGTGCCAAGTTTATGCCTGCAGCGGACCAGGAAGCGGATGGTGAGTCATCCATCGCCGGTCCGGAGCGTGTCCGCCTGGAGGGGCTTCGGGTGGCGCTCGCTTGGGGTGTGGGAACCCTGCTTGTGGTGGGGAGTCTGCTGGTCCTTTCTCCGAAGGGACTGCCCGCCGTTTTCGTTTCGTTCTACGAATTCCTGCGCGGCTGGTGGACGCTTTCGGGTGCTCCAGCCTGGAAACCGCTGCTGGCCCTGCCTGCTTATGAACTCCTGCCACTTGGCTTTGGCATTGCCGGGGCGGTACGCGGTCTCCTGAAGAAGGATGCCGACACGCTGCGTTTGTCTTTCTGGGCCCTGGCCGCGCTTCTGCTGGCGATCGTTTACCCGGCCAGGCAGACCAGTGACCTGCTCTGGGCGATCCTGCCGCTCTGGGCGCTGGCTGCCCTGGAGATTGGTCGTCACTTCGACTTCGCCGGACACAGCCGCTGGGCGCTGGCAGGCGTGTTTGTGCTGGTGTTCGTTCTGCTGGCATTTGGCTGGCTGCAAATGGCCGAACTGACCACGCTCGATCTGACCGCTTCCACCAACCGGTTACGTATCCTGCTTGTCCCGGCTGTACTGCTCCTGGCTGGTTTGAGCATTGTTCTGGTGGGCACGGGCTGGTCGAAGGCAGCCGCCCGCCTGGGCGGTGTTTGGGGAACCCTGGCCGCGTTGACGCTGTTCACTGTTGCCATGTCCACCGGGGCCACGCTGGTGCGTGAACCGCTGACGGTGGAACTCTGGCAACCCGAGCCGCGTCCGTCACAGATCAATATCCTGCACCAGGTGGCAGACGAGATCTCGACCCTCAATACTGGTGCGAGCGCTTCCCTTGACCTGACGATTTTGGGCGTTGACTCTCCGGCCCTGGAATGGTTGTTCCGCGATTGGAATGTGACCAAGGCCAATGCGCTTGCTCCCGATGCCCAGCCTGATATGCTGATCACTTCCATTACGGATTTGAGTCTGACTGCCGATTACCGCGGCGAATCCATGACCCTCAACGAAGTGCCCGATTGGTCGAACGCCCTTTCCTCTGACTGGCTGAACTGGTTCGTTTATCGCCAGATGCCCGTCTTGAAACAGGATATCATCCTGTGGGTGCGTAGTGACCTGACGCTCGATAGCCAGGGCCTGCCTTAGATTTGTAAACCTTAACCGACTCATGCCAACTCCCAATATCATTGCCATCGACGGCCCGGCTGCTTCGGGCAAATCCACCCTCGGGCGGCGTCTCGCCGACTCATTGGGCTATCTTTTCTTCGATACCGGCATCATGTACCGTGCCGTTACCTGGGCAGCGCTCTCCCGCAGCATCCCTGTCCCGGATGAAGCGGCGGTGACGTACCTGTCCGAAACCTGCCAGATCGACATCCGCCCGGCATCCAAGGACGATGGACGTCCCTGCGATGTTCTGCTCGACGGAGTGGACATCACTTGGGAAACTCGTCGCCCCGACGTGGAAGGCAATGTCTCCCCGGTCTCAGCTTACCGCGGCGTGCGCCAGGCGCTGGCCTCCCAGCAGCGGCGCATCGGCCTGCGCGGCAAGGTTGTGATGGTGGGCCGTGATATTGGCACTGTGGTGCTCCCCGAAGCCGACCTGAAGGTCTATCTCGACGCATCGGCCGAGGAACGTGCCCGCCGCCGCTACAATGAGATTCTCCAGCGCGGCGGTCAGGCTGATTACGAGCAGATCCTGGCCGGGGTGCGCGGCCGCGACCAGATCGACTCCACCCGGGCGGTTTCTCCCCTGCGTGCCGCCGAAGACGCGGTCATTGTTGATTCGGATAAGCTGAACGCCGATGAGGTCTTTGCCAAAGTGGAGAGTCTATGCCGGTAGAAAGCTACCGCCCGGCCTGGTGGGTGCGCTATTTTGGCCGTCCAGTGCTGCGTGCGGGCTTGGGGCTGATCTTCCGCCTCCTGGCCCCGGTCAAGATCACCGGAAAAAAGAATGTGCCGCGCGGCAAACCCTATATTGTGGCTATCAACCATGTCTCGCTCTTTGACCCGCCTTTTGCCGGTGTGTTCTGGCCGGAGCAGATCGAAGCCATGGGTGCGGCTGAAGTGTGGGAAAAACCGGGGCAGAATATCCTGGCCATCCTGTGGGGCGGCATCAAGGTCCATCGCGGCGAGTATGATCGTGCCCTGTTTGACAAGGTCCTCGGCGCGCTCAAGGCCGGGTATCCGCTCCTGTTGGCCCCCGAAGGTGGACGTTCCCACGCCCCTGGTATGCGTCAGGCCAAGCCCGGCATTGCTTACATTGCCGAACAGAGCGGCCTGCCGGTTCTCCCCGTGGGTATTGTCGGCACCACCGATGATTTCTGGCACAAGGCCTCGCGCGGCAATCGCCCGCAGTTGGAAATGCACATTGGCAAGCCCATCTTCCTGCCGCCGGTGGAAGGGAAAGGCGAGGAACGTCGAATTTCCCGCCAGCGTAATGCCGACCTGGTCATGCGTCACATTGCTGGCCTGCTCCCGGAAGAATACCGCGGCTACTATGGGAATGCTCCCATCTTTCCTGACACTCAAATCGATCGGTGAAATCTGATAGTCGGACATCCTCCGTTTGCCCGTTCTTAACCGGACCCGCTGCCTAGCATTTATTTTCGTGAAGGCGCTGGTCTGGTTGCTTTTTATTCATGCCTGCATGAAGGACAGTTAATGCCATTGTTTGGCAATCCTTAATTTTTCTGCTCATGCTATAATCGTTTTATCGTTGTGCCATGACTCCCATCCTGACACTGCTTTCCAACACTCCTTATATCGATCTCCTCAACACCGTTTGGGGTTGGGTGGGTTGGTTTGTTCTGTTGGCGTTCGTCATTGCAGGCGTAATTCGCTGGCGTGGGGTACAACGTAAAGGGGGGCCGCGTGTCTGGTTGTTCCTGTTTTTCCTGTTCCTGATCCCGTTGACTAACCTGTTCCTGGGGGTGCAGATCTCGTCCGGCTCGGCTTTGCCGGAGCCGGGCATTCCTTCCGGTCCGCACAGCCCTGTCTTGCTGTTTTTCGCGGCTTTGCCATGGATGCTGGCCGGCGGATTCCTTGGTCCGGTCGATGCTGTCATCATTGGCGCGCTGACGGGGCTTACGCGTTGCCTGTGGGATACGCATAGTCTGTTCACCATCCTGGAACCGGCCGCGTTGGCAGTTCTATTCAGCGTTGCAGCCCGTCAGCGTTATCGCACGTTCCTGTACAGAGCCATGCGCCAGCCTTTGCTCATCAGCCTGGGATTGATCCCGATCTATGCGCTGATCTTTACATTGAGCGCCCTTTTTTCGATTTCAGGCACGCTGGCTGCACGGCTTGACTATGCACTGACCAACGTCACTGCCGCTGTCCTGGCAGTGGGCGGGGAATTGCTTGTTTCTGGCCTGTTTGCCCAGGTGGTGGCGATTGCCCTGCCGCGTACCTGGGGGCAGCAGCAGCCACTCCAGCCGTCTCCGAGCGAGCGTAGTATCCAAATGCGTTTCCTGCTTGGCGGGAGCGTATTTATCGTTATGTTGATCATCTCGCTCGTTTTGGGCGATTGGATCGTAGCAGGGAATGCCGCCCGCCGCATGATCCGCGATCGGCTATCGAGCACAGCCCAGGCAGCAGCGGAGGGGGTTCCTTTCTTCCTCGAAACAGGGCAGAACTTGGTCACACAACTGGCCTCTGACCCGCGCCTGCTGACCGAATTGGGCAGCGGCTTGAGCGATCTGTTGGGCGAACAGATGCGGACGGTTCCATACTTCGACCAGCTGTTCGTACTGGATCCAGATGGCGCCCTGCTGGCAGCTTATCCTGCCAGCGATGCTGCTTCCTTCGGCCTGGTGCAACAGGAATTCATCGGCGTCTCCCTGGCAGTGGAGGGAGTGGCTGTACAGACGTACACGATCCCGCCTTCTGCGGGAGGCACGTCAGGGCGTGTCTCTTTCGTGACTGCTGTTGTTGATGAGACCGGTCAAACGACGCGTATCCTGCTTGGGCGTAGTGAACTGTCCAACAATCCACTGACCCAGCCGCTTATCAATAGTTTGCTGGGTATGGAATCGCTCGATGGGGAGGGGCGCTTGCTGGATGAACAGGGACAGATTCTCTTCAGCCCCAATTCCGAAGAGTTGATGGCCATCTACAGCGGGGAAACGGGCAACGAGCCATTGTTCTATGATATTCCGGCCCCACGCGGGACCCGGAACCTGGTCTATTACCAGCCGGTGGTGGGACGTTCCTGGGCGGTCGTTCTGACGGTCCCGGCGGAACAGGCCCAGCAGTTGGCGCTGGATATTGCTGCTCCACTTGCCATTCTGGTATTCATTCTAGGCGTTATCGCCATGATTTCCCTGCGGCTCAGCCTGGGCGTTTTGACCACTTCCATGCAAACCCTGGCCACCGAAGCCGGGCGCATCGCCCAGGGACAACTTGACCATCCGCTCCAGGTGGAGGGTGTCGACGAAGTCGGTCAATTGCGGCGCGCGTTCGAGCAAATGCGTGTCAGTTTGCATGCCCGGCTCGAGGAGCTCAACCAACTCTTGCTGGTCAGCCAGGGTGTGGCCTCCACGTTGGAGATGGAAGGAGCCGTACAGCCTATTCTTGAGGCAGTGCTGGCGACTGGAGCGAGTGCTGTCCGTGTGGCGTTGATGCCATCCGCGGCGCAACCACAGGAAGAATCTTCCTCGCGCTTTGCTCTTGGCCCGGCCAAGGATGCTTATTCTGCATTGGATGATGTCATCCTGACCCTTGCCCAGAAGCAGGGGCGCCTGGTGCTCAACAACTTGAACCGGGTACGGGGTCTCGACATTCCCGACGGCCAGCCCCGCCCATCGGCCCTGATGGCCGTGGCGCTCTACCATGAGAACCGTTACTACGGCGTGTTGTGGGCTGCTTTCGATCAGCCTCATCAATTCTCCGAGGAAGATGTGCGTTTCCTCTCCACCCTGGCGGGACATGCTGCTCTGGCCGCGGCCAATGCCCGTCTCTTCCGGACTGCGGAAGTAGGGCGCCAGCGATTGGCGGCCATTCTGGCCTCCACGCCGGACCCGGTATTGGTCACGGACCAAGATAATCGTCTCCTGTTGGCCAACCCGGCCGCCAAACGTGCCCTGGGGGCGATGGCTGGTTCGGCAGAGGGACAGCCTACCGAACGTGTCATTAGCCAGCAGGAACTGCGCGACCTGTTGCAGGAACTTGAGAGTGGAAAGAAATCTGCCGAAGTAGTGTTGCCGGATGGCAAGGTTTACTTTGCCACTGCCTCGGCTGTCATTGCCGACGGCCGCCCGGTGGGACGTGTGTGTGTGATGCGAGACGTGACCCACTTCAAGGAACTCGACGCCTTGAAATCGGATTTCGTTTCCACTGTCAGCCATGATTTGCGCTCGCCGCTGACGTTGATGCGCGGATACGCGACCATGCTCGAGATGGTGGGCGAACTCAACGACCAACAGAAGAACTATGTGACCAAGATCATTTCGGGCGTGGAAAGCATGGCGCGCCTGGTCAACAGTTTGCTCGACCTTGGTCGCATCGAAGCCGGTGTGGGTCTGCAAGTGGATAAAGTGCCTGTGATGGATGTGGTCAATGCTGTGGTGGACACTTTGCAGATGCAGGCTGACCAGAAGAAGATTAGTTTGGGCGTGGAAGTGGAACGCACCCTGCCGCAGTTGATCGAAGCGGACCGTGCTCTGCTTCAGCAGGCGGTCTATAATTTGGTAGAAAATGCCATTAAGTACACACCTGAAAATGGCGCAGTGCGCGTTCGTTTGCGCACCCGACCGGAAGGTATCCAATTCGAGGTGCAGGATAACGGCATTGGCGTCTCCCCGGCGGATCAGGTGCGCCTGTTTGAAAAGTTCTTCCGCGGCAGTCAACGCGAAGCGCGTGCCCAGCGCGGCTCCGGTTTGGGACTGGCCATCGTTCGCTCGATTGCCGAGCGGCACGGCGGCAAGGTTTGGCTCGAGAGTCAGTTGGGGCAGGGAAGTGTCTTTTACTTGCTGGTGCCGTTCAGCCCGCCGGATGCGGCAAAAAAGAAGTCGAAAGCCGTTTGACCGAATCACCCCCCTCGGTTATAATAGCGACCCGTCCCCCTTCCCATGAAGGGATCGAAACAAAAACCCCGGCGGGACCCCGCTGTTTGGTGTTTTAATCCTTTTGTTATGAGGTAAGTGTAATGGCTACCAAGCGTCCATATCAACCGAAAATCCGGCGGCGCGTGCGTGTGCACGGGTTCCGCCAGCGCATGTCCACCGCGGACGGCCGCGAGGTCTTGAAGCGCCGCCGCGCCAAGGGCCGCTATCGCCTGACTGTTCGCAGTAACGCGCACGTCAAGCGCGTTCGCTGGTAGGAGAAAGGCGGCGCGGCGGACCATCGTCCGCGCAGGCGAACGCGAGGTCCAGGTGAAGCGACGCTTTCGCCTGACCCGGTCGACCGATTTCAAGCGGGTGCGGCGTTCTGGCAAGTCTTATGCCCACCCGCTTGTTGTGTTATATGCACTCAAATCGGATGAGCCAAATGTGCGTGTGGGCGTGAGTGCCGGGCTGGCGGTTGGCAATGCTGTCAAGCGTAATCGGGCCAAACGACTGCTGCGGGCGGCAATGAACGAATTGTTGCCGCAAACCATTCCCGGGTCCGACCTGATGCTGATCGCCAGGGCCCCGCTTCCGGAGTCAAACCTCGAGCAGACTCGTGAAGCGTTGTCCGTCCTGCTTAAGCGCGCCGGTTTGCTTTCCCCTTCCCATGAATTTTGAACTGTTGCCCAGCGATTATTCCCATGAACCGCGCTTGCGTGACTTGCCGCGTACAGTGTGGAATTGGCCGCGTCTGGGCCTTTTGGCGCTCATCCGTTTCTATCAGGCCACGTTTGCCAAAACATTGCCGCCCAATACCTGCCGTTTTTACCCGTCTTGTTCGCATTATGGCTATCAGGCCGTTTACAAGTACGGGGTGTTGAAAGGCGGTTCGATGGCAATCTGGCGGGTGCTGCGCTGTAATCCGTTCAATCCCGGGGGTTACGACCCCGTTCCCTAGGAGATAATCAGCTCCATGAAAACCAAAATCCTGTTCCCGCTCTTTGCTCTGGCTGCCCTCGCACTTCTGCTGGGTGGCTGCGCTACTGGCATGACGGCTTCTTCATGGCCGGGCGTCGCTGCTGACGCTGACTATGCCTATGTTTCCGGTGGATTGTATGTATATGCGGTCAATCTGGAAACACACGCCGAAGCCTGGCGTTTTGCCGAGAAAGCCTCGGCTGCCACGCCGTTCTATGCGACACCGGTTCTCACCGAGGAAGGGCAGTTGCTTGTCGGTGGGTATAACCATAAACTCTACAGTCTCGACCCGGCCACTGGCACGCAGATCTGGGCCTTTTCCGAAGCGCGTGACCGCTGGATCGGCAGTGTTCTGGTCGCGAATAATTTGATCTATGCACCCAATGCTGATTACAATCTTTATGCCTTGGATTTCAATGGCGAACGCCAGTGGGCCTACAATGCCAAGCAGTCGATCTGGGGTGCGCCGGTAACCGACGGGAAAAATGTCTACTTTGGCACGTTGGGTAGCAAGTTCTTTGCC
>CAZRCR010000031.1:0-9644 GCA_964598615.1 uncultured Anaerolinea sp. | reverse complement strand
AGTTGTCCGTCTTCGAGCGTGAAGATTGGCAGCAATCCCATGATTTCACCGGCTTGTGCCTGAGAGGGGGCAAGCAGCCCGGCACGGGTCAAGTGGCTAAGTTCCGGAATGCAGAACAGTGTGAAAATGTTTGGGATGGATGTTCGGACCCTGTGCACGATTTCTTTGGACGCAATGCCCGTGGACGCCAGTCCGGCCGCGGCTTGGACAAGCAAACCCAAACCGACGGCTGTCGATTGCGTGTCGATCACTTCGATGATCGCATGGTTGCCATATTGCAGTGTGGCCGATAAGGCGTGTTTCATGGCCGCGCTGAGCCTGGAAGAGATGCTCAATACCAGGATTGTATCGAACTCCTGCCCTAATTTTTCATAGAACTTTACATAGGCCTGAGGGGCTGGCGGGATGACCTGTTGTGTGGGAATGGTCAAGGGGCGGGACATGGATTCCAACCGCGTGACAGGTCGCAGGTCAAAAGGAATGACAAAGACGCGTTCGTGACCGGGAAAATTAACCCGCGTGAATTGGGCAGTGCTGTCGGTAAGGATGCAAACGCGTGACATGGTGATGATGAAAAGAGGCCCGTCGCTTGCGCAGTACGGGCCTTCGTCATAAGTAGGGATTTTACTCGATGGAAATAATGAATTGGTAGTGTGGCTGACCGCCATCCTGCAGTTCGATCTCCTGCGCAGGATAGGCTGCCCGGATCACATCCACGATGCGGTTGGCTTCAGTTACTGGCAGATCTTCGCCGTAGAAGAGGGTGATCAGTTCGAAATTGGCGGCCTCAGCTTTTTTGAGCGCGCCCAGGCAGGCTTCTTCGACCGATGCAGAGGATACTGCCAATTTGCCATTGATCAGAGCAATCACCTGCCCCTGCTCCACGGAAACGCCATCGATCTCCACGGTGCGGGTTGCAGTGGTTACTTCCACAGCAGTCACTTCTTCGATGGCTTTGGCCATTTTGGTCGAGATTGCAGATGCTTCGCCGTCGGGGTTCAGATGCATCATGGCTGACATGCCCTGCGGGATGTTGCGGCTGGGCACGATGAATACATTCTTGACGGTTACTTCCTTGGCTTGTTGGGCGGCCAGGATGATGTTCTTGTTGTTAGGTAGGATGATTACGTTGTCGGTAGGCAGGTTTTCGAAGGCTTCGAGAATATCCTTCGTGGACGGATTCATCGTCTGCCCGCCTTCCACAATAGCGGCTGCTCCCAGGCTGGCAAAGACTCTCGAGATGCCGCGTCCCGGTGAGACAGCCACTACAGCGATCTGTCCGGGTTCGATGGTGGCCAGTTCCAATTTGGCGCCAGAGGCTTTGCGGTCGATTTCGTCCATTTGGGCCAACAGGTTTTCCATGGCCACCTTGGTGATGGTACCTAATCCCATGATGTAATCGATGGGTTCATAGCGCTTTTCTGTGGGAACGTGGATGTGCATACGGTACATGCCGTCGCCCTCGCCCACCTGAATGGATGTGCCGATCTTTTCCAATTCACTGTAGAAGCCTTGCAGGTTCAGTTCCTGGGCGGGGATGAAATCCACCACTACTTCGTAGTCCTGGCCGGGTTCGACGGATTCCATAGTGTCCTCCAGGTTCATGGCAGACAGCGGCTGGATGATGGCCGTGGGTGTATCCAGCGGTTCGCCGCGCATGAAGCGCAACATGCCTTCGAGAATGAAGTACAGGCCCTTCCCACCCGAATCGACCACTCCTGCCTGTTTCAGAACCGGGAGCAATTCCGGGGTTCGTTGAACGGATGCGTCTGCGGCCGGGACGACGCGTTCCAAAATCCCGCACGGGCTATCCGTCTCGGACAGGGCGGCCTCGGCGGCTGCGGCTACATCCTTGGCGACCGTGAGAATGGTCCCCTCTACCGGACGGACAACGCCCTTGTAGGCTGTATCACGCGCCTCGGCGAAAGCCCGTACCAGCGTAGGCCCATCGAGAACTTCCTGGTTGTGCAGGGCGCGGGAGAAACCGCGCCAGAGTTGTGAAAGGATAACGCCTGAGTTGCCGCGTGCTCCCATCAGCGCCCCCTGCGAAACAGCCGCAGCCATCTGACCGATGGCGCGATGACCAAGATCATCGATTTCGTTGTAGGCCGACTGCATGGTCAGAACCATGTTCGTGCCGGTATCCCCGTCGGGGACAGGGAAAACGTTCAGGGCGTTAACCGTCTGCTGGTTGGCCCGTAGCCAGGTCAGTCCAGCTTCAACCAGTTTTTTCAGCCCCAGCCCGTCAACAGGGGTACAGTGAGTGCGCTCCAGCCGCGCTTCGACATCCGGATTCATACCTTGTAAGATCTCCTCGTGATTTATTCGGCGTTGCTGACGCGCAGGCCTTGCACGTGAACGTTAACGTGATGAACGGGCATTCCCAACGATTTCTCCACCTGATAGCGTACTGCATTGGCAACGCTATCGGCGACTGAAGTGATGCGGGTTCCGTATTCGATGATGATGTGAACGTCGATATCCACTTGCTCGCCGTTGTAGTGAACCGAAATGCCGTGTGCCGGGATGCGGGTGATGCTGGCGGCCAGACCTTCGGCCAGATTTTTGGGGGCAAGCCCAACCACACCATAAGAGGTAAGGGTGGCATGGTAAGCGATCGTCGCCACGGCGTTCGGCGAGATGTGAATGGTTCCTAAAGTTGTAGTTTCTTCGCCCATAGGTTTATCCTCTGCTCATTAATAACACTGGACTTGTATAAGGATGCGGTTTCGTGGTAAAATGTGCCGCCTGTCTGGAACAGGCTGGCATCATTCGGCAAGAAAGGAAATCTCAAAATGGCAAAGTGCGCTCATTGTGGTAAGACCACTACCTTCGGTCACGCTGTTTCATTCTCCAAGCGGGCCACCAACCGTCCGTTCAACCCGAACCTGCAGAAGGTTACGATCATTGAGAACGGCCGCAAGGTTCAGAAGACGCTGTGCGCCAAGTGCATCCGCACCCTGGCGAAAACCGCGTAGATAGACTGTTAATTTTCAGACAAGAGTCACGGCCTCGCGCCGTGATTTTTGTTTAAGCGGCATTGAAGTTATCGCTGCAATGCCAGTTTTTCACGCAAGGCGGTAATGCCCGCAGTGATGCCTTCAGGATGTTTGAAGACTGCATTGGCGGCCACGAAGGCGTCTGCCCCTGCTTCCCGGACCTGGGAAATGGTCGCCGCGCTGATGCCTCCATCGACCTCGAGTCGGGCTGCAGACCCGATCTCATCCAAACGGCGGCGGATTTCGGCGATCTTGGGTGTCACTTCGGGTTTGAAGGCCTGACCGGAATATCCGGGTTGGACGGTCATTACCAGTACCAGATCAGCCAGGGCCAGGGCAGGCTCGAGGTCCGCGGCGGGAGTGGCAGGGTTGAGAGTCAGGCCAGCTTTGCAGCCCAGGGCTTTGATCTTTTTCAAAGTGCTGACCGCATCAGGACAGGTCTCCACATGAATGGTCATGTAAGTGGCTCCGGCCTTGGCGAAAGCTTCGAAGCGGTCCTCGGGGTTGGTGACCATCAAGTGAACATCGATCGGCAGGGATGTGACCCGCCTGACATGTTCCACTACGAATGGTCCCATCGTCAGGTTGGGGACGAAATGGCCGTCCATTACATCCACGTGAACCCAATCAGCTCCGGCGGCTTCGATGGCGGCGATCTCCTCGCCGAGGCGGGTGAAATCGGCGGACAGGATGGAGGGGGCGATTATATACGATTTTGACATGGGCAGACAAACCCATTTAGCGGGCGGAAAAGAAGTTCAGGTAGATCCACATCCAGAATGGGATGAGACCAAGAACGGCCATAAGGGCAACCAACCCCAAGCCCACCGAGATCCAGTCGACCTCGGGTGCGGGCGCGACAGCGGCGGCAAACGTTGGTGTTATCTGGCCCACTTCAGGAGTGAGCGCCAGGGCTGGGGCGGTTTTCACGGTGCCGAAATTCATCAATACGCGTCCCAACTGGTCGGCGGTGCGATAGCGCTGGGATGGTTCCTTGGAGAGAACCTTGGAGAGGATCTGTTCCAGTGTGGGAGAAAGGTCTGGAACCATTTCCGTCAGTCGTGGTGGCTCCACTTCCTGATGCAGGCGGGCCAGTTCGGTGGCGGTGGTGGCCTGGAAGGGCAGCGACCCTGTCAGGAGTTCGTAGAGGATGATACCAAGGGAATAGACGTCCGATGCAGGGGATGGGGCTGCTCCGGCGGCTTGCTCGGGAGCATAATATTGTGGCGAGCCCCAAACCACGTCGCTTTGTTCCTCTGGCTGGATGGTAGAGAGGGCACGGGCAATGCCGAAGTCGGTCACTTTCAGACGCATGTCGGGGGTGACGAGCATGTTCTGCGGTTTAACGTCGCAATGCACCAATCCGGCGCGATGGGCATAACCAAGACCGGCGCAGGCCTGGATGAGCAATGGCAGGGCCTCATCGGCGGTGAACCGGCCGCGTTTTTTCAACAGCGTTTTCAGGTCCGTGCCCGGAACATGCTCCATGACGATGAACAGTTGGCCGTTATCCAGTCCAAAGTCGTGGACGGTGACGATGTTGGGGTGCGAGAGATTGGCGGCGGCTTTGGCTTCCTGGCGGAAGCGTTCCACGAATTCCGGGTCATCGGTGTAATCTTCGCGCAGCACTTTGACCGCCACGAGGCGTTCCAGCATCAGGTCGCGGGCGCGGTAGACGACGGCCATGCCGCCCCTGCCAAGCACTTCGACCAGTTCGTAGCGATTGTTGAGAATCCTTGGTTCAGCCATAAGTGTGGGAATTATACTATTTTCTTGTGGGTGCTTCGATGTTTACGTTGCTTTTACGTTCGACAACTATAATACAAGCATGGCTGATACATTACTTGTCTACAATCCGGCAGCAGGGCGTATCTCAGTACGCCCTTTCATCGGCGGTGTGGTACGAACATTGAACGACCAGGGCTTTCGCGTGGAAGTGGCCGAGTCGCTCAATGGGCGGCATACCACCCAATTGGCGCACTTGGCCGCTAAAGAGAATTTTCGTGCTGTTTTTGCCATCGGGGGCGATGGCACGGCCGGCCAGGCGGCGGCGGGACTGATCGGGTCGCAAACATCGCTTGGCATTCTGCCGGCAGGCACGACCAATGTATGGGCGCGTGAGATGGGCCTGAATGCGTTCACTTGGTCCCACATTCGTGCTCTCAATCAGAATACCCGCACACTATCCCATGCCGAGCCGGTCCCGATAGATGTGGGCCTGTGCAATGGGCAGCCCTTCTTGATGTGGGCCGGGGTGGGGTTGGATGCGATGACGGTGCAGAAACTAGGTCCGCGCAAACGGTTCCAGAAGTACCTTAATGTGACCGAGTACGCGGCCACTGCGTTATGGAACGCCACCATCTGGCACGGCATGAATCTGCACGTTATCGTCGATGATAAGGAAATCGAAGGCCGCTATCTGCTGGCGCTGGTCAGCAATATCCGGCATTATGCGGTGGTGGAGATTTCTCCCCATGCGACCATCGACGATGGCCGGATGGACCTGTGGCTGCTTTCCGGCTCCACGTTGGCGGATGCGTTTCGCCATATGTTCGACATTCTGGCCGGTTTGCACGTCTCCTCGGACCTGGCGCGCTGTATCCCGTTTCGAAAGGCGGTCATCGAGTCGGATACTTCCTTCCCCCTCCAGATGGATGGAGAACCGATGCTGGGGGCGCACCGCGTTACGGTTGACATTCTCCATCAGGGATTGCATGTACTCATTCCACCGGAGTCTCGCCAAAAATTGTGCAGTGGGCAGGTATAATCGGGAAAACTCCATTTTCAGGATGAAGCCATGAAATTCATGAAAGCTGCCTTCCAGTTCTTCAAGAAAAACCCGCTGTTCTTTTTCCTTTTGTTTCTGCCCCTTACCCTGGCGGGGGAGTTGTTGCACTGGCCGCCGCTGGTCATTTTCATCCTGGCTTGTATCGCCATCATCCCGATGGCGGCCTATATTGGCGAGGCAACAGAGTCCCTGGCGCATTTCACCGGCCCGCGCATCGGCGGACTGCTCAACGCGACCCTTGGCAATGCGGCCGAGCTTATCATTACCATCGTCGCCATCCGCGCTGGTTTGCTTGATCTGGTCAAAGCATCCATTACCGGGTCCATCCTGGGTAATCTGCTGCTGGTGATGGGTTTCTCGTTCGTAGTTGGCGGCGTGAAGCACGGACGTCAGGCTTTTGACAAGCGTAATGCCAGCCGCAACGCCATCCTGCTTGTGTTGGCTGTTTTGGCGATGCTGGTCCCGTCGCTCTTCAGCCATTCCATCGGACCGGACACTAGTCCGCGGGTGGAAGCGCTCAGCCTGGGTGTGGCAGGTGTGATGGTGGTGCTCTATGTCCTCGGCTTGCTCGATGCAGCCAAATCAGGTGATACGCCTGTTACGCATGAACCGGCCCCGGCTGCGGTTCTTCCGCATTGGTCGCTGGTCAAGTCGATTATCATTCTGGCGCTGGCAACTGCCGGGATCGTTTGGCTCTCCGAAGTGCTGGTGGGTGTTGTAGAACCGGTGGTTGCCAGTTTGGGAGTATCCGAGTTCTTCCTCGGCATCATCCTCATCCCCATCATTGGTAACGTGGCTGAACACTTGGTGGCGGTGCAGTTCGCTGGTCAGAATAAGATGTCTCTCAGCGTGGAAATATCGGTTTCTTCCAGCTTGCAGATTGCCTTACTCGTGGCTCCGGTTTTGGTCTTCTTAAGCCTTGCGCTCGGACATCCGCTGACGCTGATCTTCAACAGTTTCGAGCTCCTGGCGCTCATTGCGGGGGTGCTTATCGCTGCACTCGTCTCGGCGGATGGCGAATCCTCCTGGCTGGAGGGCGTGGCCCTGATCGCCATCTACATTATTCTCGGATTGGCTTTCTTCCTGCTGCCTGTCTGATCTGATGAAACAAATCTTGAACGGGAAAGTATTGATTGCGACGCTGGTCATCGCCTCGCTGCTGCTGTGCGGCAGCCTGGTGTATATACTTGTTACCCGCCCCGCAGCCAACCCGGACCCGGAACCTGCCTCTAGCGCTCTGACCATCATCCCGGCTCCCACGTCCACACCCGGTGTGCCGCCGCCCACCCTGACGCCCATCCCACCTACCGCAGCTCCCACGTTCACTCCCGGGCCGGGGCAGATCGCGGTAGGCGTATATGTACAGATCCACGATACTGGAGAAGAAGGACTCAATATCCGTTCCGAGCCGGGCTTGGCGTCCGATGTCATTTTTTCCGGCTACGATGCGGAAGTGTTCCTTGTCACTGATGGCCCCCAAGAAGCGGATGGTTATACCTGGTGGTACCTGACTGCTTCCTACGATGCCACTCGTTTTGGCTGGGCCGCTCAAGATTTTTTGGAAGTAGTCGAGACCCCATGAAACCGACTGCAATCACTGCCAACCGTGAACAAAAACAATTGACCGTTGTCTGGGACGATGGACATACCAGTACATACGCTTTTACCCTGTTGCGGGCGGGGTGTCCCTGTGCCGAATGCCGCGGCGGACACGATAAGATGGGCGATACTCCTGACCTGACTGTGTTTACGACAGAGCTTCCGGATACGCCTGCCATCCACCTGAAAACCATTGTGCCGGTAGGTTCCTATGGAATTGCTCCTGTCTGGGAAGATGGTCATGATGCCGGGATCTATCGCTGGGAATATTTGCGAGCCTTGTGCCCGTGCGATCTATGTCAGAACAAGAGATTTCGTGTTTCTCGATGAAAGATGGAAAAAGCTTCCGTATTCTTACGGAAGCTTTTTTGTTTTCATGGCGAAATTCTCATGCCTGGTATTCGTTGATAACCTCGCGCACTTTCTTTAGCGAGTTTTGTTCATCAAAGTATTCCTGGGGTTGATCAGATACATCCACTACGTTCGAAATTTGTTCGTTGGAGAATGTGACCTCCAGCAGGAGTTGGATGGGCTGGTCATCCCATTCCTCGTAAGCGTTAAAGGCATTGTATCGCCGGTCGATGAACCACCCGGCTCCCCAGGTTCCCAGGCCACGAATCCCGGCCAGGAAGTAATCCTTGATCTTGTTTTCGGAGACGATGGGGTTGGTATCATCCACTTCGGAAAAACGTGCCAGCACGGCATAATCTTTGGCTGCAACACGTCCATGTTCTGCGCGCCATTCACCACCGGGAATGGCAGCCCGTTGCTCGTGCAGATAGGTGCTGAGGGGGGATTTGATTTTCAGCGGATTGCCATTCGGGGTTTTCCATTCGATCATGCAGGGAGTATTGCCTTTTTTAGGCTGGATCGAAAACCGTGCCTGTTGCTGGTACTTTCTCAACTGTTTCTGTGCATGGACGTTGCGTGGCATGCACAGCCATAGCCGGTTGATATCCAGGATATCCTGCGGGTAATTGAAGGTGGTGTATGTCCGAATATCACTGTGGCCGATCAAGCGCAGGGTCTTGTCGATCTTTTGGAGGGCTTTGAAATCTTCGAATACCACGTGAGGAACGAGCCGTTCCAGCCAGTATTGGTCCGGGTCCTGGGCTCGCATGAAAGAGCGGTTGACCGGCGGATAAATGATCGCCAGCGCTGGTGACTTGTGTGTTTCAGAAACGCCCAGATTCCAGAATTTTCGCAGCGCCTTTTGCTTTGAAGTGGACATCCTAAAGCGCAACATGGTGTGATACAGATCGTGAGTGAACTGGTCGCGGAAATCCTGTGGGTCTCGATAGGTATCGTAAAGGACTTCCTGCTTTTCGAGCCGTTTGCGCAAGTCCCTCACCCGACGTTCCTGGCTTCCCTGGTCTTCATTAGGGCCCAGGTCGCGGAAGTAGGTCAGGATGGTAATCTTCTTGGTCTCTTTCAGCATATGTAGAGCCAGGTCGATCTCTTCCTCGGTATGCGAGCGTTTTCCGCCTGCTGGAACCGAGCCATACCGCTTGTAAAGTATCAAAACGAAGATGTTGCAGTTGCGCACCAAGTCGATGTTGATTTGTTCCTGGATGGTGCCGGTGGCCACTGCGGTGGGACGCATATCCTCCCAGCGCAGGTGTTCTGCCCGCAGGCCGAGCGTGTCCCTGCAGTTTTGATTCACTTTCAGAATTACGTCGCGGGCAATATCACGCTCCTCGGCAACATCACCTGGAGAGCATAAAAAGATTTTGACAGATTGAAAGGCAACTGGCATATCTTTCCTCCGCAATGACCAGATTCGAATTACGGGGTAGGTGTTTTTGTCTGTTTGGGCGTGGGGGTGAAGGTGGGGGTCACGTTGAGTTGTTGGTAAGCTTCCTGCCGCCATTCCTCCGGCATGATATCGGCGGGTAGCGCCAGGAGACGATACCAACTGGCGCGTTCCCCTTCTTCATCACCCATTTCGTTCAAAAAGATGGACTGCCAATAATAGACTTGCGCCTTGGTCCAATCGGTTTGAGCCAGCGGCACAGCATTTGTTTCTGCCTGCATGTAGGCATCTCCGGGCAGGCCTTGCAGGTAATAAGCGCGTGCCAGGCCGAGGTGGGAGTCGAAATCGAATGGATCCAACCCCACAGCGACCTTGAAATCGGCTTCTGCCAGGTTGGCGTTGCCGAGCAAAAGGTGGGCATAACCACGCTGGTAGAAGGCTTCCGCATTCTTGTGATTGGCCTCGATGGCTTTATCCAGTACGCTCACAGCCATTTCGTACTCCC
>CAZRCR010000030.1:6659-9650 GCA_964598615.1 uncultured Anaerolinea sp. | reverse complement strand
AGGTATAGGTAGTACCCCAACGGTTACAAGCTCCTAGGACTTGACGCGGATAAGGATACCACACCCAGTAGGTGTTGTACGCCAAGCAGCATTTGGTTGCTGCTACAGGGATCTCGGTACTGACCTTAGGTGGTGGAACTGTTGCCGCAACATTGCTAAATAGCATCATAAATAACAACACCGTGAAAATCAGCTTGACCTTCATTTTTCCCTTTCTGGCTATTTTGAGCGAAATAGCCATCCAGTTCATAGTATAGAATTAATGTTCTAGTTTGTCAATAAAAAGAAGATATGATGATTGTCACATTTGCAACAGAAAAAATGTCCTTCCTGATTATTTATCCTATATTCTTTGAATATTTGAATGGTTGATTTATGGGGCTGTCCCTTTTCTGCCTCCTCTCGTAAAATCGTATCAACCAATGCCTCCCACACCCGAAGAAATCGCCCGCGAATACATAGACAAGCAACTAACATCTTGTGGTTGGATTGTTCAATCGCGCAAGGAGATGAAACTTTACGCGGGATGCAGAGTGGCGGCGGGCGAGTTTTACAATAAGGGCCGTGCGGCAGCGGTCATACCCGATAACGTTCTATTCGAGGCAGAGCGAGCGGAACCCATCCCACTGCAACCTGCACATCCTGTTGCGCCTGCCGACCGGTATTTTCTATGCCCAAGGCGTCAAAGCCGACGTTCTGTTCTTTGACCGCCGCACGAAAGAGTTTTGGATTTACAATCTGCGTACGAACATGGATTTCACGCTCAAGACAAACGTAGTCGGTATGACTTGAATAGCTTAGCAACACGCTACCACCCCGAAAATCACCATGAGCACGCTGCAACCTGGTCGGCCGAAAATCCAAACGGCCGCTGGCGTTTCTACACCTACGACGAACTTCTCGCCGCGACAAAGTCAGCATCAACATCTTCTGGTTGCGCGATGAGTCCCTGGAAGACTCGGCCAACCTACCCGCCCCGGAAATTCTGGCTGACGAGATCGTGGAAGACCTGCACCCTGCATTGGAGCAATTCGAAGGAATTGCAGGCGAACTTAGTAAATGAAACATCCTCTGGAGATCAAAAATGACACTGAAACTCATTTCATGGAATGTGAACGGCATCCGCGCTGCCGAGAAAAAAGGCTTCCTCGACTGGCTAGCCGCCAGCGATGCCGATATCGTGGCCGTGCAGGAGACCAAGGCCTCGCCCGACCAACTCTCGCAGGCGCTACT
The DNA here is from genome assembly GCA_964598615.1 of uncultured Anaerolinea sp. GTDB lineage: Bacteria > Chloroflexota > Anaerolineae > Anaerolineales > Villigracilaceae > UBA877. The sequence goes on along the minus strand of CAZRCR010000030.1, from coordinate 8,417 downwards.
CAACCCGCCCGGCTACCAGGCCGCCTGGAGTTCGGCAGAAAAGAAGGGCTACAGCGGCACGGCCACCTATACCCGGCTGTCCCCCGTCAAGGTCATCGAAGGCCTGGGCGAGGCACGCTTCGACACGGAAGGCCGCACACTCATCCATGAGTTCGAGCCGTTCGTGCTCTTCAACATCTACTTCCCCAACGGCGGGCGCGGACCCGAATACGTGGCCCACAAACTGGCCTTCTATAAGCGTTTCCTGGCCGTGGCAGACAGCTATCGCCAGGCTGGGCACCCGGTCATCGTGACCGGTGATTTCAACACCGCCTTTGCCGAGATCGACCTGGCCCGTCCGAAGGAGAACGTGACCCACAGCGGCTTCATGCCCGAGGAACGCGAGGGCCTGGGCGAGTTCTTCACCGCCGGGTTCGTGGACACCTTCCGCACCCTGCACCCGGACACGGTCAAGTATTCTTGGTGGGACCAGGTGACGCGCGCCCGCGAGCGCAACGTGGGCTGGAGGCTGGACTACTTCATGGTCACGCCCGACCTGAAAGACAAAGTCGTCGCCGCCGACATCCACGACGAGGTGATGGGGTCTGACCATTGCCCCGTCAGCCTGGTGCTGAACCTGTGAGACTGCCCATGATCCCCCGCCTGCATTTTGCCCACCTCCCCACCCCCATCGAACCCCTGCCCCGGCTCGAACAGTTTCTCGGCGGACCGCACCTGCTGGTCAAACGCGACGACCAGACCGGTCTGGCCTTCGGCGGGAACAAGACCCGCAAACTGGAGTTCCTCGTAGCCGAGGCCCAATCCCAGGGGGCGGACACGCTGCTCTCGGCCGGCGCGTTGCAGTCCAACCACTGCCGCCAGACAGCCGCCGCGGCCGCCAAGTTCGGCCTGCGCTGCATCCTGGTGCTGGTGGGCGAACCGCCCGCCCAGCCCAGCGCCAACCTGCTGCTGGATCAGCTTTTTAATGCCGAGATCGTCTGGGTCGAAAAATCCCGCCGGGACGCGGTCTTGCAGGAAACCTTCGAGAACGTGGCAAAGAACGGCGGCAAGCCCTACCTCGTCCCCTACGGCGGATCGAGTCCCACCGGGGTGCTGGGATACGCGTTCGCGATGGAAGAATTCGTCAAGCAGAACGTGCAAGCGGACTGGATCGTCTTCGCATCCTCCTCCGGCGGCACACAGGCCGGGTTGGTGTTGGGGGCACGCGTGTTCGGGTACACCGGCAAAGTGCTCGGCATCAGCATCGACGAGGTCCAGCGCGACCTGCAGGTCCGTGTGGCGAAACTGGCGTCGGAAACGAGCGAGAAACTCGGTCCGCACCTCGAGTTCAGCCCGAACGAGGTACTGGTCAATGACGAATACTGCAACCCCGGTTACGGGGTGCTGACCAGCGCCGAACGGGAAGCTGTGCGGCTCTTTGCCAAGCACGAGGGACTGCTGCTCGATCCCGTCTACACCGGCCGCGCCGCGGCGGGACTGCTCGACCTGGTCCGCAAGGGATTTTTCAAGAAGAACGAGACCGTGCTGTTCTGGCACACCGGCGGCCAGCCCGCCCTGTTCGCCGAGAAATATCAGGGTGATATTTTGAAATAAACGCGAATTTCGCCAATATGCGAATGAAGCGAATAACCCATAAGAATTCGCGTCATTCGCGTTAAAAACATCAACCCTTATCTTACACAAAAGTCCCCGGCTCAACACCGGGGACTTCGATATTTCCTGGAGTGCAGGCTTCAGCCTGCACTTTCAGCGGACTGA
>CAZRCR010000030.1:0-6559 GCA_964598615.1 uncultured Anaerolinea sp. | reverse complement strand
GAAAACCGTCTGCGGGTCGTCATCGGCAGCGATGCGGTTGATGGACGGCGTACCGCATTCGGTGCAGAGATGGATGAGCATCAGCTCGCCCAATCCCGCGCCGTACTTCTTGCGGGTCGCCTTGACCGTCAGCCCGATGGGACGCATCGGGGCTTTGCAGGCCGAGAGCCGGTCACCCGGCTCGCGCCAGTCAACGTGCCGCGACCACAGGCAGTACGGACAGTGGTTGCGGTTCTGGACGCCGCTCAGGAAAGCCGCTGACGAAACGAAGGCTCCACAATGCTTGCAATGAAACCCATCTTCATCATCACGGCGCATGGCGTGCGTCCGGTTGGAACGCGGCCTGGCCCGCCCGCGTTGGGGGGCGAGGTCGCGCAGGGGTGTGTTCATGTTAAAGTTCCTCTTTCAAACGCAAATAACTCTGGTAGCGGCGCGGACTGATCCTTTCGTCCATCACCGCCTTGCGAATTGCACAGCCGGGTTCTTCGTCGTGGGCACAGTCCAGCCCGAAACGGCACGTCCCCACCAGGGGGCGCATCTCCGGGAAGAACAGGGCCAGGTCGGCCTCATCCATATCGGGCAGGCCAAATTCGCGCGTTCCCGGCGTATCGACGATGTCGGCGCCAAAACCGGTGCTGACCATCTCCACGTGCGTGGTGGTGTGCTTGCCTTTGCCCACCTTCCCGTCGCCGACCTTCCCCGTCCGCAGGCCGAGGCCCGGTTCGAGGGCGTTCAGCAGGGCCGATTTCCCAACCCCGGATTTGCCGACGAAAGCCACCACGCGGCCCTTCAGGGCCAGACGCAGTTCGTCCAGTCCGAGACCGGTGACCGAACTCGTCAGGATGACGCGATACCCGATCCGGCGGTATTCTTCCACCGCGGCCTGGAGGTCGTCATCCGCTTCGGTGCCGGGACCTGTGACCAGGTCCAGTTTCGTGAGCACGATCAAAACGGAAAGGTCGAGCGATTCAGCCGCGGCCAGGTAACGGTCGAGCATCGGCCATTTCGGGGTCGGGCTGGCAGCCGCGAAGATCGGGATGACATAGTCCACGTTCGAGGCGATGACTTGCTCGCACTTGTGCGTGCCGGGGGCCTGGCGCGCCAGACGGTTGCGGCGCGGCAGGACTTCGACGATCAGTCCGCTGCCGTCGTGGGCATCCACAAAACGGACAACGTCGCCGACAGCCACGGGGTCGACCTTGTCGAGCACTTTCACGTCACGGACGATGTGGCTGAGCGAATTGGGATCGGCGATCGGGTAGATCAACTGCTTGCGCAGGCGCGGGCTGATGGCGCAGGGGAGCACACGCCCGTCAGTACGGACGTGGTAAATGCCAGTATTCTTTTTGACCACGACACCCTGGTCGTGGGTATAGGTGTTGCTAGAGTCCATCGTTAGATTCCTTGCTATAAAACAAAACCGGCCACAGGAAACTTCCGTGGCCGGGGAGAACTTGACCTGACAGGCGGCCCGCCGCACAGGTGCGCGGGGAGACCGTGCCAGAAAAGAAAAAGCCACGGGTTTGTACGCCCGTGGCCGATGGTCATAGCAAAAAGAACCTGACTAGACTCGAATCACAGGCGCACACAAATGCAGACAACCAGCGATTTAATATTAGCCATGAAACAGTGTGCGCTCCTTTCAAAGAATATGGTCGAACGGTGCCAACTTTATCATGGGTGGATGGAAAATGTCAACCCTACTGGAGAGGGAAGATTCAACGCGATTTTATGTCGTTGCGAGGAGCGAAGCGGCGAATGCGGCTCGCAACGACACAATTAATTCTTCGCGTCCTTCGCGTTTACACCCCCCTTCCTCACCAACACTACCAGCGCAATGACCGCCCAGGCCGCATTGACCGCCACCGACGGCCAGACACGGTAATAGGCCGAGTTGGCCACCAGCGTCACACCGCCGATCAAGTTCAATCCCTGGAAGAGGGGCGCATCGCCTGCCAATTTTTTCGTCGAGACCAGCGCGTAGGCGATGAGATAGGCTGCCGCGCCGAGCCAGCCGAGAAGATCGAAAATCGTTTTTGCCATGATGTATCCTTGAGAGGGATTATATCTATCACATCGCCGGGGATTAAAATCCCCGGCTAAGAAACAAAGCCCGCTGAAGCGGACTAACAGAGCCGTCTTCAGACGGCTTCGCCAATTAGCCGGGGGCTTCAGTCCCCGGCGAGTAGGACGCGCCGAGCCAGCCTAAAATATCAAAAAATGTTTTTGCTGTCATGTATCTGTGACCTCTGCGGCAAGATTATACCTTTGCGATATAATCACTCCCGATGGACACCCCTTCCCATCCCCCCTTCCGCCCCTTCCTGGCCGCCGCCATCACCCTGGTAGTACTTGGCCTGGGCATATTCATCCTCGCCATCTTCGCCTTCCCGCCCACCGTCTGGGCGCGCTGGGTCTTCTTCTTTGGCGGCACACTGACCCTCACCGGCCTCGGCCTGCCTGCCACATGGTTCCTCAACCTGCGCTTCCCGTCCGAGCCGCGCGCCGGGGTCAACGTCATCGTCCGCCAGGCCATCTGGCTGGGCGTGTACGGCGGCCTGCTGGCCTGGCTCCAGCAGGAACGGCTGGTCTCGCTCGGCATCGGCGGCGGACTGGCCATTGGACTGATCGTCATCGAATACCTGCTCCGCATGCGCGAACGCTCGCTCTGGCGCCCGCCCGCGGAACGTTCCCCCGACTCCCCCGAAGATGTCCAGCCTTCGTAACCTGCCTTCCGTGGAGCAACTGCTCCAAACGCAGGCCGCGGCCGAACTGATCGCCGCCTATGGCCGTCCGCTGACCCTGGGTGCGGTCCGCAGCGCCCTGGACCTGGTGCGGGCGCGCGTTTCCCTGAACGTGGAATCCACCCTGCCCGACCGCGACGGCCTGCTGTTGATCGCCGCCGAAAACCTGCGCGCCTGGACACGTCCCTCCCTGCAGGCGGTCATCAACGCCACCGGCGTGATCCTGCACACCAACCTGGGACGTGCCCCCATGTCGGCGGCGACCGTGGCATCCATGGAAGCCGTATCGCGCGGTTACACCAATCTCGAATTCGACCTGACCACTGGCAAGCGCGGCAGCCGCCTCGTCCATGCCGAGAACCTGCTCCAGCGTCTCACCGGGGCCGAAGCCGCCGTGGTGGTCAACAACAATGCCGCGGCGGTTCTGCTCGTCATGGCAGCCCTGTCCAACCACAAACGGGCGGTCATCTCCCGCAGTCAACTGGTGGAGATCGGCGGCGGGTTTCGCGTGCCGGATGTAATGAAACAATCGGGGGCAAAACTGGTCGAAGTGGGCACCACCAACAAAGTGCGCATCTCCGACTACGAAGAAGCGCTCGCCGAACCGGCGGGGCTGGTCCTGCGTGCCCACCGGTCAAATTTCAAGATCATCGGATTCACAGAAGAACCGACCTTGAAAGAGATCGCTGAAACGGCGCACCGGTTCGGGGTTCCGTGCGTGGACGACCTCGGCTCGGGAGCGCTGCTCGACACCGCCCGCTACGGCCTGTCGCACGAACCCACTGTCCAGGAGTCCCTGACAGCAGGCGTGGATGTGGTCTGCTTCTCGGGTGACAAACTGCTGGGCGGGCCGCAGGCCGGGATCATCGTCGGCAAGGCCGCCCTGCTCGAAAAGATCAAGCGCCACCCCCTGGCGCGTGCCCTGCGAGCCGACAAGACCCGCCTGGCCGGTCTGACCGCCACCCTGCTGCATTATCTCAAAGACGAGGCCGAGCGCGAGATCCCCGTCTGGCGCATGATCTCCTATCCCCTGGAAGAGATCCGCCAGCGGGCCGAAGGCTGGGCGCTGGAAATCGGCCAGGGCGAAGTGCTGCCCGCCGAGTCCACCGTGGGCGGCGGGAGCCTGCCCGGAGAGAACATGCCCACCTTCGTGCTGGCGCTGGATGTGAAGAATGCCGACAAGTTCCTGGAAAAACTCCGCCGCCAGCAGCCGCCGGTCATTGCCCGCACCGAGGGTGATCGCATCCTGCTCGACCCGCGCACCGTCCTGCCGGAGCAGGAGGGCGCTCTGCTGGTGGGGTTGATGAACGCCTTGAAAAGAAACTCTTCCCGAGCGCGGGGTTAACCCTGATATGACCCGCCGCAAAGACATCCTCCGCGTCCTCAAAGAGACCAGCCGCACGTTCTTCATCCCCATCGTGCGCCTTCCCGGCATCCTGCAAGAGACCATCGGCTCCGCCTATCTCTGCATGAGAGCCATCGACGAGATCGAAGACCATCCCACCCTCGACAATGCCACCAAAGCCTTCCTGCTGCGCCGCCTGAGTTGGGCCATGCAGGCCCGCGCCGGGAACCCCGATGCCCCGAAAGAAGACCTGCTCAAGACGGTCTTCTCTTCTTACCAGCGGCTCCTGCCCGAGGTGACCCTGCGCCTGAGCGACTGGCTGGCAAAAGTGCCGGTGGGTATCGCCCCGCGCGTCTGGGATGCCACCATCGCCATGGCCGACCGCATGGCCTACTGGGTGGAGCACAACTGGGAGATCATCACCGAGGCCGACCTCGACAGTTACACCTTCAGCGTAGCCGGGGCGGTGGGACTGCTCATCTGCGACGTGTGGGCCTGGTTCGACGGTTCGCAGATCGACCGGAACGCGGCCATCCAGTTCGGGCGCGGACTCCAGTCTGTCAATATCCTCCGCAACCGTTTCGAGGATGCCGAACGCGGCGTCAGCTTCTACCCCCAGGGCTGGACAGATGCCGAGATGTTCGCCTACGCGCACAGACATATCGAACTGGCAAAGGCCAGCATCCTGTCCATTCATGCCCGCACCTTCCGGATCATGGTAGATATTCCCCTTGCGCTGGCCGAAGCCACCCTGAACGCGCTGGAAAACGGTCAAACCAAACTCACCCGCAGCCAGGTCCTGCAGATCGTGGGACACATTTAGAAAACGCGAAGGGCGCGAAGATCGCGAATTTAAAACCGTTTGAATGATTGGGATATTGTGGGAGGAGATATGCCTGTCGAAATTGTCGAGAAAGAGCTATCGTATAAAATCGTTGAGGCTGCTATCGATGTACACCGGCAGTTAGGCCCCGGTTATGCCGAGAATCTTTACGAAGAAGCTTTGAACATTGAGTTACAGCAACGCGGACACCGCGTCGAACGGCAAAAGAAAATCGAAGTCACATACAAAGACCATGCAATTGGTCTCCACATTCTGGATATGGTTGTGGATGGAAAAGTCATTCTGGAACTCAAGGCTGTTTCTGGTATTCTCCCGATTCATCTGCAACAAGCCCTCGGTTATCTTAAATCCACCCAACTTCCTCTGGCATTAGTGATAAACTTCGGCGCGGAACGCGTACAATTCCACCGAGTCGTAAAAACAAAAAAGTGATTTTTCGCGTTCTTCGCGCCTTTCGCGTTAAAACCCCTTTAGGAGTCACAAAAAAGTGAAATCTGACCTTGACGCCCTCATGCAATCCCGCAACCTCGATGCCATCCTCGTCGTCGGCAATGCCACCCACAACCCGCCCATGTACTATCTCACCGGCGGCGGGCACGTCAGCGCGGCCATTCTCATCAAAAAGCGCGGTGAAGGTGCCGTGCTGTTCTGCAACGATATGGAGCGCGAAGAAGCTGCCAAATCAGGGCTGAAGGTTGTCCCGATGGGAAGCTATCCATGGCAGGAAATGCTCAAGGAAGCAGGCGGCGACGTAGCACGCATGAGCGCCCTGCGGCTCAAGCGCATGTTCACCGATTGTGGCGTGACCAGCGGCCGGGTCGGCCTCTACGGGCATACGGATGTCTCGTCCATGCTCGCCACGCTGACCGAGTTCGGTCAGGTCGCCCCGGAGATCACCATCGTTGGCGAACCGCGCGACGGGTCGCTGTTTATGTACGCCATGGAGACGAAGGACGAATCCGAAGTGGTGCGCATCCGCAAGATGGGCAAGGTCACCACCGAGGTGGTGGGACGCGTCGCCGGTTACCTGACCAGTTGCCAGGTCCGCGCGGACGAGGTGCTGCTCAAGGAAGACGGCAGTCCGCTTACCATCGCAGACGTCAAATCCCGCATCGACCTGTGGCTGTCGGAACTGGGCGCCGAGAACCCCGAAGGCTGCATCTTCGCCATCGGGCGTGACGCCGGCATCCCCCACTCCATCGGCACGCCCACCGACCTGCTGCGGCTGGGTCGCACGATCGTGTTCGATATCTACCCATGCGAGGCGGGCGGCGGTTATTTCTACGACTTTACACGCACCTGGAGCCTGGGCTATGCCACGCCCGAGGCGCAGGCACTCTATGCCCAGGTCAAGGCCGTGTACGACAAGGTGGCCGAGAACATCGACCTGAACGCCCAGTACAAGGACTATCATCGCCTGGCTTGCGAGGAATTCGAGAAGAACGGACATGAAACCCCGCTGCACACCGCCGCGCCGCTGGAAGGCTACGTCCACTCGCTGGGCCACGGTGTGGGGCTCAACGTCCACGAGCGCCCGTGGTCGGGTCTGACCGCCACCGACGACAATATCCTGAAACCGGGCGTGATCGTGACCTCCGAGCCGGGCCTGTACTACCCGAGCAAAGG
>CAZRCR010000029.1:0-9837 GCA_964598615.1 uncultured Anaerolinea sp. | reverse complement strand
CCGGGCGTCTTGCCGCCGTGGGACTGGCCAATCTCTGTCAGCAGGGCGATCAGAGACGGGAGGTCTGGCAGGATGGATGCATACTTGCGTCCGCGCACGCCGGGCGGCGGGTTCTCGGGGGTGTACTTGCCGGTCAACATGCCCATTGCCAGCGGTGAATAGGCGATCAGACGTACGCCTGTCTCTTTGCAGCGCTCGAGCAGGCCGTTCTTTTCCACGTGCCGGTCGAGCAGGTGGTACTCCACCTGGTTGGAAGCCAGTGGGATGTCGTACTTGGCGAGCACGGTGAAGGCGCGCTGCATCTGGTTCTTATCGTAGTTCGAGACGCCAACGGTGCGCGTCAGCCCTTCTTTGAAGGCCAGCACCAATCCCTCCACGTGGGTCTCGATCGGTGACAGCGGGCTGGGCCAGTGCAGTTGGTAGAGGTCAACCTTTTCCAAGCCGAGACGTTCCAGGCTTGCCCGCAAGGCGTTTATGACCGACTTCTTCGTAAAACGCATGGGGAAGTATTTGGTCGCTACCAGCACCGGGGTCTGGGTCTCCTTCAAGAATTGGCCGAGCAGGCGTTCCGAGCGGCCCGAACCGTAGATTTCGGCAGTGTCCACCAGGTTCACCCCGCCCGCCAGCGTGGTGCGAAAAGCGGCGGCAATGTCTTCGTCTGTGTATCCGTGTCCATAGTTCCAGAACGTGCGGTCTCCCCAAGACCAGGCCCCCAAACCCATTTCTGCGTTGTGCAGGAAAAGCGTTTCTTCGGCAATCCGGTCGTTCATGATGTGCTCCTTTGGCGAAAATCAGGGCGATTGTATCATAGACGCTGGTCAGCCCGCTTAATTCGGGTTACAATCGGCCCGACTTTACCATCAGGAACGAAGTGGCCGCGAACCCGCCCCCCGCTCTCAAACGGGGAGGGGCAGGTTGGCGCTCCCTGCGTTCCGGGAGGCATCTGTGAACCATCCTTTGAACGGGGAACGCGAAGAATCCCCGGCGGCCTTGGTGCAGCGTCTCGGGTTGCCTTTCAAGAACCTGTCCTTGTTGACGCGTGCTCTGACGCATCGCTCCTACATCAACGAACATCCTGAATCCCTGGAAGACAATGAACGGCTCGAGTTTCTTGGTGATGCCGTTCTGGATTTCGTTGTTGGTGCGTGGCTTTACAACCATTTCCCGGAAATGCCCGAAGGCGACCTGACCAGGATGCGGTCGGCGCTTGTCCGCACCGAGCAGTTGGCCGATTTCGCCCGTGAACTGGACCTGGGGGCGGCCATGCGTCTCGGACGGGGCGAAGCCCAGGCCGGAGGCCGCGACCGGGATGTGCTCCTGTGCGCCACTTTCGAGGCTCTGATCGGAGCCTATTATCTGCACACGGACATTGCATCCATCCAGAAGTTCATCCACCCGATGCTCGAAGTGACCAGCGACGCGCTCCTGCTCCAATCCGATATGCAGGACCCAAAGAGCCGTTTGCAGGAATGGTCCCAGCACAACCGGCTGGGGATCCCGAAATATGTTACCGTTCAGGCTACCGGTCCCGACCATGACCGCGTGTTCGAGGTCGAAGCCCAGATCGGCGGGAAAGCGTACGGACACGGTTCCGGTCACAGCAAACAAGCCGCGGCGCACAATGCCGCCCAGAACGCCCTTGATGCCATCGAAGCGGGAAAAATCCCGTAATCCACGCCAAGAAAACGACCCATGCCTTTACGCCTGAAATCTCTTGAACTCCACGGCTACAAAACCTTCGCAGCGAAGATGAATTTCGAATTCGCCGAAGGAATTACTGCCATTGTCGGACCGAATGGCTCCGGCAAATCCAACATCGCCGATGCCCTGCGCTGGGTGCTGGGGGAACAGTCCTACAGCCTGCTGCGGGCCAAGAAGACCGAAGATATGATCTTCGCCGGGTCCGAGCAGCGTCCGCGTGCCGGGATGGCCTCCGCCTCGATCACGTTCGACAATGCCAATGGCTGGCTTCAGGTGGATTTCTCCGAAGTGGCCTTGGCCCGGCGCGCCTATCCCGATGGCCGCAACGAGTATCTTATCAATGGCCAGCATGTCCGTTTGAAGGACATCAACGAGCTCCTGGCCCAGTCCGGTCTCTCCGAGCGGACGTACACCATCCTCGGTCAGGGTCTGGTGGATGCCTCGCTGGCTCTCAAGGCCGATGAACGCCGCCGTCTGTTCGAGGAAGCGGCCGGGATTGGCCTGCACCGCGCCCGGCGGGAAGAAGCCCTGCGCCGCCTTGAGACCACCCAGCGCAACCTGGAACGCGTCCAGGATATCCTGGCCGAACTTGAGCCGCGCTTGCGCAGCCTCGAGCGCCAGGCGGCGCGTGCCCAGGAATATGCCCAGGTGCAGGCCGATCTGCGCCTGTTGTTGCGCGAGTGGTATGGCTATCACTGGCACCGCACCCAGCGGGAACTGGCGGATGCTCTCGACCTTTCCCGCTCTCATGAGGCCAAGCTGGCCGAAGCACGCGAGACCTATCAAGGTGTGCGCCAGAACTTCTCGACCTTCCGTGACCGGCTCAACGGCCTGCGCGCCCGGCTCAACTCGTGGCATCGCCAGTCGGCGCAGTTGCACGAGGAACGCGAGTCCAACAGCAGCGACCTGGCCATCCTCGATGAGCGCGAACGCGCCCTGCTCGATAATCGCCAACAGGCCCTGAGCGAGCAGTCCCGCCTGGACGAGGAACTGCGCATTGCCCAGGATCGTCTGGCGGAAGCCGCAGCCGAGTCGACCCGGCTGCAGAAGGAATTCGACGAGGCCCAGGCGCAGGTGAAATCTGCCCAGGCTGCGTTCGATGAGCGTCAGGGCGAGAAGGCCCGCCTCGAAGCGGACCTGGATGCGGCCCGCCGCAAGTCGAGCGAACTTGCCGCCCGACGCGCCGGTTTGCAGGCTCGCATGGACGAGCTGGCGGCGCGCGCTGAAGGCCAGAAGCAGAAACTGGAAGCGGCTGCCGAAGCGATCTCGTCTGCCATCGCCGAGGCCGAAAAGGCCGACCTGGAGTATCAGCGCCTTTCCGGGCTGGTCAAGCAGGCTGAGGCAGCCATGCAGAAGGCCGAAGCGGAATTCCAATCTGCCAAGAAGCGTCAGGGCGAGTTGGAGCAACAGGTCAAAGAGAAACAGTCCGCCCGGGCGGCCAGACAGGCCGAACAGGCGCGTTTGAAGGCCCAACTCGACGTGCTGGCCCAGGCCGAGCAGTCCCTGGCAGGGTACGCCGAAGGCGCTAAATTGTTGCTGGATGCCGCCCGCCAGTCGAAACTGGGTTCCCGTGGGGCGCTCTCTGCCGCACTCGACATTCCCGCCGAACTGGAAGTGGCGATGGCCGCCGCCCTGGGCGAGTACACTGACGCGGTGCTTCTGGCCTCCGGCGCGGATGCCGAAACAGCTCTATCCCTGCTCGACAGCGACCAATCCAGCCGGGCCTCCATCCTGCCGCTGGATTGGCTGGCGCCCGCCGCTCCGCTCAAGGTCAAGGCGGATGCCGAATGCCTGGGTGTGGCCGCCGATCTGGTCAAAGCACCGGTCGAACTGCGCCCGGCCCTGGACCTGTTGCTGGGTCAGGTGCTGGTGGTGCGCGACCGGGCTGCGGCCCGGCGCGTGCTGGCAGGTCAGGCCGCCACAACGCGGGCCGTGACCCTGCGCGGCGAAGTGTTCTATGCCACTGGTCAGGTGCTGGCCGGGAGACCGTCGAAGGCCGCCGCCCTGGGCCGTCCGCGCCAACGGCGCGAGTTGCAGGAAAGCCTGTCCAGGGTGGAGAGCGAGATCGCGGCGATGGATGCCGAGATCCGCAAGCTCGCCGGTCAGGCCGAGTCCGCCGGGGAGTACGTGGCCGAGTGCGAAGAAGGGGTCTGGGAGAAACGTGCCAGCCTGGAAGCCGCCCGCAAGGACGAGCGCCAGGCCCAGGTCCGGGAAGAATCGACCCGGCGCCAGCGCGACTGGCAGGTCGGGCAGAAGTCTGCCCTGGAAGCCGAGATCGCCCAGGCCGAGAAGGAACGCGTCGAATCTGCTGCCGCACTGTCCCGCAACGAAGCTGAAACAGCTCAAGCGCAGGAACTTGTGCGTGCCAAGACATCCGCCCTGGCTTCGCTGACGCTGGATGAGCTTCAGGAGCAGGTCACGTTCTGGAGCACGCGCCTGGCAGTGGCGCAGAGCACGTTCGGTGATGCCCGCACGCGCCAGTCTGAGCGCCAGCAGTCGATGACCCGTTTGCTAGGACAGCAATCCGGCCTGACCGAACGTCTGGCCGAACTCGACCGTTCTCTGAAGGGTGTAGAGACCGAACGCGAGTCTCTGCGCGGCAGGACATCCGGCATGAATACCCAGCTCGACGAACTGCGCACTTTGATCGCTCCGGCAGAGAAGGAACTGGAAACTGCCGAGGCGCAGGAGACCGAACTGCAGAAGCAGGAGACCGAGGGACAGGCGGCGCTGGCGCGGGTGGAACGCACGTACAACCAGATCCAGCTCGACCTGGGTCGCAAGCAGGAAGCCCTTGAGAACCTGCGTCAGAAGATCGAGGATGATTTCGGCCTGGTGGCTTTCGAGTATGCGACCGATGTTTCAGGGCCGGTGCCGCTGCCGTTCAACGGGTTGGTGGAACAACTGCCGGTGGTCACGGAAATGACCCCTGACCTGGAAGAGAACCTGACCCGCCAGCGGGCACAACTGCGCCCCATGGGGGCGGTCAACCCGGAGGCCCAGCAGGAATTCCAGTCGGTCAAGGAACGCCATACCTTTCTCACCAGTCAGGTGGAAGACCTGCACAAGGCCGAAGCGGACTTGCACCAGGTCATCGCTGAATTGGATGAGTTGACCCGCCGCGAGTTCACTAAAACGTTCGATGCGGTGGCGGAAGAATTCCACACCATTTTCCATCGCCTGTTTGGCGGCGGCTCCGCCCGATTGACACTGACCGATCCCGAGAACCTGACCGAGACCGGTATCGACATCGAGGCGCGTCTCCCCGGACGCCGCGAGCAGGGCCTGTCGCTGCTTTCGGGCGGCGAGCGCAGCCTGACAGCGATTGCGCTGGTCTTCGCTCTGCTGAAAGTTTCGCCGACGCCCGTCTGTGTCATGGACGAAGTGGATGCCATGCTCGATGAAGCCAACGTGGGTCGCTTCCGTGACCTGTTGTTGGAGCTGAGCAAAGAGACGCAGTTCATCATCATTACGCATAACCGTAACACGGTCCAGGCCGCGGATGTGATCTACGGTGTAACGATGGGCCGCGATTCGGCCAGTCAGATCATCAGCCTGAAACTGGACGAGATCGACGAAGATTATTTGAAATAGAAGCATGCTGAGAATCAAAATCGGCCAACCATCTGGTTGGCCGATTTTCTTATCGTTGTTTCTGCTTACGGAGTGGGGGTTTCGGTAGCCGCGGCTGCCTCGGCTGTGGGGGCGTAAGCGGTCTGGGTGGCGTAGAGATTGTTGAAGCCATCCGTAACGGTCGGGGAGTCGGGGATGTAGTTCATCCAGCCATCCTTGACCTCGATCACGGCCCCGTTGCGCTGTTCCTGGAGCCAGGCATCGAACGCAGTGTTGCGGGCGTCATCGTATTCGGATTCGGTCAGCGGGCGCATTTCGTGTCCAAGCACCTGGATGATGTGCCATCCATTGGTCGTTTGGACAGGTTCGCTGATCTCACCGATCTTCAACGAGAAGGCGGCGGTTTCGAATTCGGAAACCATCTCGCCTATGCCGAACCAACCCAGGTCGCCGCCCTGGCTGGCGCTGCTCGTGTCAATGGAATTGGCTGCGGCCAGGGTGAAGAAGTCGGCACCGGCCATCAACTGGTCATAGAGACTCTGGGCGGTGGCCTGGTCAGCCACGAGGATGTGGCGTGCCCAAACCTGTTCCGATTCATGCGGAACGTCGGTCAGGACCAAGTCCATGACCTTGGTGCGGTACAGGGAGTCTTCAAAATAGAAGCGGCGGTAGTCCGAGTCGGTGATTCCGGTGCTCCCATAGTAATCGAGTGCTTCCTGGTAACGAGCCTGGAAGCCTTCTTCGGTGTAGGGCGTGGCGGTGGGAGTGAGACTCGGCACCAGGGTCGCCGTGGCGCTCAGATCGGGGGTCAGCGTGGGGGCGCGTGTGCTGGTGGGACCCGGGTCCAGGGTGTAGGTCGGGGTCATCAGTGCCAGTTGTTCGGGCGAGAGCGTGGAATAGACGATCGGGGTGCTCGAAGGGGCGGCGGTGGGAGTTCCGTTGGGATAGTATTCGAAAGCTTCCTGGATGGCTTGGTTGATCTCTTCTTCGGTGACAGTGATCCCGTTCGCCTGGGCATACTGGCGGACGAGGATGTTTTCTTCCATGGTGTTGAGAACATCCTGTCCCACTGTAGCAGAGTCGTTCAATTGGGTCAGGAGACTATTCAGGCTGCTATCCTGGGTGGGGTCCATGCCGAACATGACGTAGAGTTGATAGTACTGCACGTACGTATCCACCATCTGCTGGCGTTGGGCCTTGACGCGGGTGCGGAATTCCCCGGCGGTAATCTTTTCACCGTTGACGGTGGCGATTGTCCGGTAATTGACCAGAACGGTCTGGTCAAGGACGCCGTAGACGATCAGTCCGAAGACTGCCACGAGGATCAGGGACGCAATAAGCGTGATGACCCGTGTCTGGCGGCGTTCCCGTTCGATGCGGGCCAGGTGCTTCTTTGAAACAATCTTGGTAGGCTTTTGGTTTGCCATAACTGCCTCGATGCGAAATCGTCAGATTTCGCCAAATTCTGGGATATGGGGCAGGGCGGACCATGCCCCATCCAAACTACTCGGGTCTAGCGTTCGTCGTCCTGGCCGATGAACGGAAGCAGACCGATATGGCGGGCGCGTTTGATGGCGCCGGCCAGGGTGCGCTGATGCTTGGCGCATGTGCCGGTCTGACGACGGGGGCGGATCCTGCCTTCTTCGGTCACGAAGCGGCGCAGGATGTCCGTCTGCTTGTAATCGATTGCCAGGTGCTTGTCGGCGCAGAACTGGCAGATCTTGGGGCGGGCATAGTAGCGGCGTTCGCCACCCTGCTCCATATCATTGTCCATGGTGCGATCCATAGATGTACTCCAATCTGTTTTACGTCGCCGGGGCGGACCGGGAACCGGTCATGCCGCTGCGAACATTCGAACTTAGAAGGGGAACTCGTCTTCGTTTCCGGCGGAACCTTCGGGTTCCTCCGGGGCAACGGGTTCTTCACCGGCCGGACCGTGGTTCGCCTCGCGGCGTTCGCCGAGCATCATCATCTCGGATGCCACGATCTCGACGGTGGAGTGTTTGACGCCTTCTTTATCTTCCCAGCGCCGGGTCTGGAGACGGCCTTCTACGTAGACCTGCTGGCCTTTGGTCAGATACTGTTTGCAGATCTCTGCCAGGTTGCCCCAGGTGACCACGTTGAACCATTCGGTTTCGGTATGACGCTCGCCATCGGCGGTGTTCCAGGAACGGCTGGTGGCAACGGTAAAGGTCGTCACCGGCTTGCCCGAAGGCGTGTAGCGCATTTCCGGATCACGGCCCAGATGGCCGATGATCATGACTTTGTTTAACCCACGGCTCATGGCATACTCCTTGCTCGAAAGCGGATAAAAGAACCGGCGTGGTACTGAACTAATTCACAACTGTGACCATGTAGCGGATGACCGGCTCCAGGAAACGCAAATTCTGTTCCAGGGCGGCGGTGGCGGTGGCAGGCATGCTGATGTTGAACATCACGTACTGGCCTTCGCGCTGCTTCTTGATAAGGGAAGCCATTCGTTTCCGGCCCCAGACCTCAACTTTGTCAACTGTGCCGCCTACTTCGACGATCCAGCCTTTGACCTTTTCGATCACGCCATTAAAAGCGGTCTCGTCCAGGTCGGGGTGGACAATGCACACCAACTCGTACTTACGCATGGGGGAAAACCTCCTTTCCTCGGGATAGCTCCCAGACGCAGGCCGTAGGTCTGGCCGGGGGCGGAAAGCAAGCCGCGTTGCGCGGCTTGAACGGGCGATATTTTACGCTAAAAGTCCACTTTTGGCGAGGGTGCGTTTTGACTGCCGGGACGGAAAAATCCAGCAAGACGAAGTATAATCCCGCCATCCAAAACCCCCTTTGAAGGAGTCTGTGATGAAAAAACTTTTCAAGCTGACCCTCCTCGTGAGTGTCCTTGCCCTCCTGCTGGCTGCCTGCGGACAGGCCACCGACCCGGCCGTGACCGCGGTGGAATCCTACCTGAATGCCCTTGTCAATAAAGACAGTAGCACCCTTTCCTCCCTCTCCTGTGCAGATTGGGAACCGAACGCCCTGCTTGAACTCGATTCCCTCCAGGCTGTGGAAACCCGTCTCGAAGGTCTCTCCTGCTCTGTGGAGAGCACCGAGGATGACGGCACCACGCTGGTTGTCTGCCAGGGCAAGATCCTTGCCACCTATAACAACGAAGACCAGGAACTCGATCTCTCCGTCCGCACCTACCAGGTGGTGGAGCAGGGCGGCGAGTATCTTGTGTGCGGCTACCGATGAAATCCCGTCTTTTTACGCGTGAAAATCTCTGGGCGCTCCTGCTGGCTGTGATGCTGGTTGCACTTGTCATCCTGACGGCCAGCAGTGCCCCGGTCTGGATCTACCAGGGCTTCTAGATGACCCTGACTCTCCTGCTCATCTCCATCGCGGTCGCGGCCTTCCTCGGCCTCGTCACCCGCAACCGCTGGCGCGTCCCGCTGCTCCTGGGGATCAGCGCGCTGGCGGTTTACGCGCTCCAGCCAGCTCTGCCCGTGCGCGGGCTGGATTTCTGGCTGCCCACCCTGACCCTGGCCCTGGCCGTCTTGACCTGGGTGCTGACCACGCCCCGCGAAACCCGCTCCTGGAAGACCAACTGGCCCGCAGCGGCTATCCTGGGCGGTATCGCCCTGACCCTGGGCCTGACGCGTCTTCTGAACCTGTCCCTGCCGCTGACCGCCTCCCGCCCGCCGCAGACCGTCCTGATCGTGGCCCTGCTGGTTGGGATCGGCCTGGTAGGTTTTCTGCTGACACGTTTCACCGCGCCGGGCAAGTTCGCCCTGACCGCCGGGTTTGTTTTGATTTTAGCGTTTTTTGTTTTCCTGAAAGTCCCGGCGCTCTCCCTGCTGGTCAGCCAGCTCCTGCGAAGCTGGAACGCACAGTCCACGGCCACTGCCTCGGCTCTCGACCTGCGCTGGCTGGGCTTCTCTTATGTGGCCTTCCGCCTCTTGCACACCATCCGCGACCGCCAGAGCGGACGCCTCCCGGCGGTCGCGCTGGCCGAGTACGTGACCTACATCATCTTCTTCCCGGCCCTGACCGCCGGTCCCATCGACCGCATCGAGCGTTTCGTTGGAGACCTGCGCCGCCCCTTGAGCCTGACGGCCGGCGATCTCGGGGAAGCGGGCAAGCGCCTCGTTCTCGGCCTGTTCAAGAAGTTCGCCGTGGCCGACGTGCTGGCGCTCATCGCCATGAACGGGACGAATGTGTTCCAGGTGAAGTCCACCGGCTGGGCATGGGTGTTGCTGTATGCCTATGCCTTCCAGATCTATTTCGACTTTAGCGGCTACACCGACATTGCCATCGGGCTGGGCCGCCTGCTCGGCTTCAAACTGCCCGAGAATTTCAACGCCCCCTTCCTGAAACCCAACCTGACCCAGTTCTGGAACAACTGGCACATGACCCTCACCCAGTGGTTCCGGGCCTACTTCTTCAACCCGCTCATGCGGGCGCTGCGTTCCACAAAGAAACCGCTTCCGGTGCCGTTGCTCATCCTTATTACGCAGGTGTCCACGATGGTATTGATCGGCCTCTGGCACGGCGCGACATGGAATTTCGTCCTGTGGGGCCTGTGGCATGGAC
>CAZRCR010000028.1:5268-9898 GCA_964598615.1 uncultured Anaerolinea sp. | reverse complement strand
GCCTTGAAAATGGACTTCGATGTGGCTGCCAATTCCTGGTCCACCTGCGTGCTGTCATATGATAGCGCCCAGGATTGGGGCAGCGGCCAAGGTCTCGCGTTCGCCATCCATGCCAGCCAGGCGGGCATCCCCTACGAGATCGTCATCTACGCCGGTTCGCCCGACGCCCAGGAATCCTATATCGATTACGCCAACACCCCGGATGACAGCGTGGACGGCTGGGCCACAGTCGAGATCCCCTGGAGTGACTTCCACCGCGTAGACTGGGAAGAAAACGCCGGAACGGAATTCTCCAAGACCGACCAGGCGCTCTCCTTCGGCTTTGGCTTCAGCGCCGGAGACTCGAAGAATACCGGCACCGTCTGGGTGGATGATGTGCACCTGCTCGGCACCGAACCAGTCACCCAGCCGCCGGTCGAGACCGGGGATACAGACGAAAACAGCAGCGGAGGCGGCCTGCCCTGTGCCGGTTCTGCCGCCCTGCCATTGCTTGTGGTGGGATTATTCCTGCTACTGAGAAGGAGATGATCGAACAATGAAATCCAAACTTTCGCTTATAGGTGCGGCCGTTGTACTCACATTGCTTATGTTCGGTCTGGGCGGATGCTATCTGCCACCCCTGTGTACAGCCACACTTAACGTCACCACCACCATCGATTCCAACGATGGGGCCTGTACGGCTGAACACTGCTCCCTGCGGGAAGCCATCATCCGGGCCAATGCCTACGCCGGGTTGCAGACCATCAACGTCCCGGCAGGCACATACCAACTGACCTTGACCGGCGCCGAGGAAGATGTGGCCGCCACCGGCGACCTTGACATCACCGGCGACCTGATCCTGCAAGGGACCGATATGCCTGTCATCGACGGCGTGGCATCCGACCGCATCTTTGAAATCTTCAGCCCGGCCACCGTACAGATCAACCAGTTCGTCCTTATCAATGGGCAGGCCCAGTTGGGCGGCGCCATCCGCAGTCACGGTACGTTGACCGTAAATGACAGTTCGATCCACAACAACGTGGCCGTTGTCCCGCCGGGCGGCGCCGGAGGGTCATCCGGAGGCGGCGTCTTCGTGGAAGCCGGTACAACGACACTGATTAACACCGATGTATTCGAAAACAGCGGCGATTTTGGCGGAGGCGTGCATAACTTTGCCACCGCCACTTTCCAAATGACCGGAGGCCACCTACGCGATAATACCGCCAGCGGCTGGGGCGGCGGGTTGTGGAACAACATGGCCGCGCAGACAACTCTGGAAAGTGTAGACATTACCCGCAACACCGCCGAGCGCGGCGCTGGTGTATATAACAACGGCTCCTTCGAATCCAACCTGGTCACATTCGAGGAAAACGTGACCAGCGGCGAGGGCGGTGGGTTCTTCAACGATGAAAACGGCGAAGCATACTTGACCCTGGCCTGGTTCACCAACAATAACGCCCAAGTCGGCGGTGGCTTGTATAACATCGGGCTTCTCCACCTGTACCAGTCCAGCCTGACCAACAACTCCGCCCTCGGCGGTCAGGGTGGTGGCGCCTATAACGACGGTGCTGCAGCCGCTCTGCTCGTACAAAATACAACCATCAGCGGCAATATGGTTGCCTCGCTCGCCATCTCCAGCGGCAGTGGGATCTACAACAACGGCGGTGACCTGCGTCTGGAATTCTCCACCCTGGCTTATAACAACACCGACGGCGTGGACAATGCAGGCGGGCACGTCTCCCTGCGAGACACCATCCTGGCCTATCACGCCTACGGCAACTGTGCCGGGTCCGCCTTCGATTCGCTGGGCTACAACATCGAAGATGGCAACACCTGTGGTTTCGACGAACCCAGCGACCTGGCGGATACCGATCCACTTCTGGCCTGGCTGGACATGAACGGCGGTTCCAACCTGAGTCACGCCCTCAACCCCGGTAGTCCTGCCATCGATTCGGGCAACCCCGATCTCTGCATCGCCATCGACCAGCGCGGCATCAGCCGTCCGCAGGGGGCAGGCTGTGACCGTGGCGCGTACGAGGTCGAGACAGGCATCTCCTCCGCCCCAACGATCCCCGCCGCCCTGGCACTTGTCAACGCCAATTGCCGTCACGGACCCGGCATGGACTACGAAAGCATGGCCATGCTCACCGAAGGCCAATCCTACGAGATCAACGGCCGCGACGATTATGATACCTGGTGGCAGGTGGTCCTCCCCACTGGCGAGTTCTGCTGGGTCGGAGACTCTGTCGTGGAGACCAGCGGCGACGTCGATTCGGTGGCTGTCATTCAGGTTGCCGCGGCAGAAACCGACACCCCCACCCCTGTGGTCGGGTGTTGGGTATACAGTGCAACAGGTAAACTGACCTGCACGTCACCATGCCCGGCAAACCCCAAACCAGGTGGTGCATGCACACCCTGATGTACCACTTTGAAGGTTCTGCGTAACTTTTTTACAAGAACAGCGTAATATCTAATGTGTTGTCGTTCGAACAATACGCTTCGTAGGGAAAGTTCTTTCTGCGCAGCGATCAAACGAAACAAGGAGAATGCAAGATTATGGAAAAACGCAAGCGTACGCAACTCGTCCTTGGCCTGCTGCTCATCCTGGTAGCCGGTTGGCTGATCGCCACCCGCATCAACCCGGGGCTGGCCGATCTCATCAAACTCCCGCCCTTTGAATGGCCGATGTGGGTCATTCTTTCCGGCGCGGGTCTGCTCCTGCTCGGCCTGTTGGTGGGGGCACCGGGCATGGCCGTTCCGGCTTGTATCGTGGCCGGAGTGGGCGGCATTCTGTATTACCAGAACGCCACCGGCAACTGGTTCACCTGGTACCTGTGGCTGCTTGTCCCCGGTTTTGGCGGGATCGGCAACATTCTGGCCGGTCTGCTCGGCGATGACTTGAAAAAGTCACTGCGTGAAGGGTTCAACAGCATCCTGTTCTCGATCATCGCCTTCGCCGTCTGCGCCAGCTTGTTCGGCGGATGGGATGTCCTGGGCAATTACGGACAGTATGCCCTGATCGCCGTGGTTTTCCTGGTTGGCATCTGGTTTATCGTGCGCGGTTTCCTGCGCCGGAAATAGAGGCTCCCATGAGAATCCGAGGCAGTCTTTTCTGGGGTATCGTCCTGATTCTGGTGGCAGCCTTGCTGCTCCTGCGTCAAATGGGGATCGTGACCGGTAACATTTTCGGTTACCTGTGGCCGGTCATTGTCATTCTGATCGGTCTGTGGATGGTATTCGGATATTTCACCCGCGGCACTCGAAAAACGGAAGGGCAAACCGTCTCGGTTCCGCTGCAAAACGCGACAGTGGCCATCCTTAAACTCGACCACGGGGCCGGACAGCTCAACATCCATTCCGGCGCCAACCCTGGTGACCTGTTAACCGGGACCTTCGATCCCGAAGTGGAGACCCACTCCCGGCTGGACGGTGACCGGCTCGAGGTCCGCGTGCGCCACGCTTCGCAATTCCTGGACTGGTTCCCCGGCGATGGTTTCAACTGGGATATCAGCCTGAACAAGGATGTGTCCCTGCATCTGGACATCGATAACGGAGCCAGCGCAAACGTCATCAACCTGTCGGACCTGAAAGTGACCGACATCGACCTCGACACCGGAGCGAGCAGCACCGAGTTAACCCTGCCCGCCAATGCAGGGAATACCCATGTGGACATCGACACGGGCGCTTCGTCACTGGTGCTGACTGTCCCGCAAGGTGTGGCAGCCCGCATCCGGGTTCAGACCGGCGTTTCGGCCGTCACCGTGGACAGCCGCTTTGCATCGGTGGGTGATCATACCTACCAGTCTGCCGATTACGCCACTGCGGCCAACAAAGTCGATATCACCATCGACTCGGGCGTTGGCTCGGTCGAAATCAAATAACAGGAGTATCGAAACCATGAAACGCTTCGACTATCGCATCCTGATCGGCGCGGCGCTCATCCTGGGCGGCGTGTTGATGTTGCTCGAAAAATTTGGCCTTCTGGCCAACGCCTCGGATTACTTCTGGGCAGGCGTGTTCGCTGTGGCCGCGGTTATCTTCCTTTACATGTTCTTCAGCGACGAGCGGAAGTGGTGGGCGGCCATCCCGGGCTTTGCCCTGGCAGGCATGGCGGCTTCATCATTCCTGCTCGACCGCATCGGCTGGGGCGGGCTGGCCTTCCTTGGCGCGCTCGGGTTGGGCTTCTGGGCTGTTTATTTCTCCAGGCGTGACCGGCGCTGGTGGGCCATCATCCCCGGCGGCGTGCTCATCACCATGGGAATCACATCTGCCTTAAGCGAGGCCTATCGCATCGTAGATACCGGCGGTGTCTTCCTGGTGGGATTGGGTCTTACCTTCCTGCTGGTAGCCCTGCTGGCCCGCATGAACTGGGCTTACATCCCCGCGGCAGTGTTGCTCATCCTGGGCTTCATTGTCGGTACCCCTTTCCAGGGCGTTCTCCAATATGCATGGATCGGTGTGCTCCTGCTGGCCGGTGTGGTCCTGCTGATCTCAGCTTTCCGCAAAGAGTAGTACTTTACGCCAAGAACACAACAGCCCCTCGCAGAAGCGAGGGGCTGTTCTTATTCCGCCAGGGATCATTACACCGCTTCGACGTGCTCGATATCCGGGAAGAACTGGCGCACGGTCCCTTCCACCCAACCATGCAGGG
>CAZRCR010000028.1:0-5168 GCA_964598615.1 uncultured Anaerolinea sp. | reverse complement strand
TGCTCGATATCCGGGAAGAACTGGCGCACGGTCCCTTCCACCCAACCATGCAGGGTGGCCGGTGAGAGCGGACAGCCCAGACATGCCCCGCCCAGATGCACTTTGAGGGTCTTCCCGTCGAACGAGACATATTCTGCAGAACCGCCATGATAGGTCTCGATATAGGCGCTCAATTGTTCCACCAGCGCCTTCATCTGTATCTCCACCCGTAAATCGATCTTCTTTTCTTCGCTCATTTTTCGCTCCTGTTTTGGCTGTTGCGCATTCCACTCTCGAGCAGGGAAGCACGTTCCTGCTGGGAGCGCTTGCGCTCCGCAACGACGGTTGAAAGCCGGTCAAGGATCACCGCACCCACATTGGGGTATTTTTCGCACAACGTTTGCAGGTCCGCGCCGCGCACGCGCAACACTTCACTGTCCAGTGTGCAGACCGCTCCCGATGTATAAGTGGGGTTTCCCATTGCCGCCGACCAGCCAAAAATTCCGCCCGGCTGGACGCGCGTCACGGTCATCATCGGGCCGTCTTCCGGTTTGTAGTGAATTGTAACCTCACCGTTCACCAACAGGTAGACATATTCGGCATATTCGCCCTGACCAAATACCGTCGTGCCGGCCACCCAGTTTTGGGGCGCAAAATACGGCGCCAGCAACTGGAGGTCGGCCGCGATCAAACCATTAAAAAAGGCCAGGTTGCCATACTTCTCGATATTCATGTTATGCAAGATATTAGCTAAAGCTGTTCAGGCTTTCTAGTGGCAAATATCCTGAAAGTACAGACAATTGTCCGTGTGTTTTGTCATAACCTGGCGAGTTCGTGTATACTCACAGGGAAGCAACTTTCCCGCGAGGTCATCATCTAAATGAGTGACGCCAAAACCGAATTTTCCATGGAAGCCCTGCGCGCCGGGGACCGGGCCGAGTTCGCCCGGTTGGTGGATGCCTACTCCGGACCGATCCACCGGCTGGCACTAAAAATGCTTGGCCACCCGCAGGATGCCGAGGATGTGCTCCAGAATACTTTCCTGAAAGCCTTCCAGCACATTCGCGACTTTGAAGGCCGTTCCAGCCTATCCACCTGGCTGTACCGCATCGCAGCGAACGAGGCCCTGATGCTGATACGGAAAAAGCGCCCCGAAGTAACCCTGACCGATGCCGTCCCCGAGGACGAATCGGAAACGGATTACGAGCCGGCCGAATTCAGCGACTGGTGCTGCCTGCCCGAAGAAGAGTTCGTTACTGCCGAAGCCAAAGCCGCCCTCGATAAATCCATCCGCCGCCTGCCCGAAACCCTGCGCATCGTCTTCCTCCTGCGAGACATCGAAGGTCTTTCCATCCAGGAAACCAGCCTGGCGTTGAACCTGACCGAGACCGCCGTCAAGACCCGTCTGTTGCGCGCCCGTCTGCGCCTGCGCGACGAACTAAGCGGTTACTTCGGTGAACGGCTTTCCACAAGGAGTACGTCCCATGACTGATCACGATCATTCCCAGTGCAGATCCCTGCTCGGTTCCCTCTCGGATTACGTGGATGGGACCCTTGGCGAAGAACTCTGCGAAGAGATCCAGCGCCACGTGTCCGAATGCCAGAACTGCCGTATCGTGGTGGACACTCTTCAAAAGACCGTCTATCTCTACCACGAAACAGCTGCCGACGAAGCCGTCGTTCCCGGCCCGGTGCGCGAACGTCTCTTCCGCACCCTCAACCTGGAAGATTATCTACGCCACTGATTGAAACTTTTACCTACTGCTCACATCTAATCAAGCAATGGACGCGAATCCACCCGAGTTCAATTTCCCCTTTCCGCCCCCTGCGGGACCCGAAGCCGGTTCCCCGGGCCCGGTGCGACGCGGCAGCCTGTGCCCGCGCTGCGGGGCTGCCAAACTCGATTACAACGGCCTGCTCGAACTGGAATGTCCCACTTGCGGCTACATTCTGCGGGAGGGCGCAGGTTGTTCCTGATAACTGCAATCCCCTGCCCCGTGCGGGCAGAAATCAAATCACATATGAAGAGAAATCCACCCAAGGAGGCCTTACCGGTATGCCAGAACTTTTGAATGACAACGTAAAACAACAGATCCGCGAAGTGTTCACCAAACTTCAGGGCGAAGTTCGCATCCTGTTCTTTGGTTCACAGACCAGTTGTGACTACTGCGAAGAAACACAGCAGTTGATCGGCGAAGTGACTGCCCTCTCGGACAAAATCAGCCTGGGTGTTCACGACCTGCAGACCGACGCAGCCCTGGCGGCTCAATATCACGTGGATGCGGCCCCGGCTCTGGTCATTGCTGCCAAAGACGGCGCAACCATCACCGATTACGGTGTTAGGTTGCTGGGCATCCCCGCCGGGCACGAGTTCACCTCGCTGATCCAGGATATCCTGCTCGTCTCCAGCCGCGAATCCGGCCTCAGCCAGGCCACGCGTGACTTCCTGAAAACGGTCAACAAGCCGGTGCACCTGCAAGTCTTTGTCACCCCCACCTGACCGTACTGCCCGCGGGCCGTGGTGCTCGCTCACAGTATGGCAATGGAAAACCCGCTCGTACAGGCTGAAATGGTCGAAGCCACCGAGTTCCCCGAACTGGCCAACCGCCACAACGTGCATGGTGTGCCGCAAACCACCATCAACGATGGCGCCGCCAACGTGGTCGGGGCTGTGCCGGAAGATGATCTGGTAAACGCCATTCGCCAAGCGCTTGAATAAGTTTCATCACATGACGCGGAACCTGATCGGGCCGCGTCATCTTTTCCATCAACGGAAAGAACATGACTCGCGAAAAATCCAAAAAACAAAAGCTCACATCGAACCAGCGCACAGGCTTCTTCCTGAGCCTGATGGCAGCCGGGGTGTTTCTGCTCGGTGCGGCGATCATCCCCCTGTTGCTGAAGGGACAGGAAGCCGCGCTGGATGCTTCGGCCTACACCCTGGCCCCCTCCACATCCAACTATGCCGCCCCTGACCTGTCACTGACCAACGTGGACGGCAACCCGGTCTCCCTGCAGGAGTACGAAGGCATGGTGATCCTGGTCAATAACTGGGCCACTTGGTGCCCGCCCTGCAAAGCCGAAATGCCCGAGATCGAGGAATATTACGAAGCACATGCTGACCAAAACTTCATCGTAGTAGCCATCGAATCAGGCGAACCGGCATCGGAAGTGGCAGCTTTTGTCGAACAATATGGGCTTACCTTCCCGGTCTGGCTCGATCCGAACAGCGATGCGCTGACCGCCTTCCAAAATTACAACCTGCCAAGTACCTATATCATCGACGGCGACGGGATCGTCCGCATGTCATGGACCGGGCAATTGAATCTCGAGACGCTTGAGCAATATGTCACCCCGCTTCTGGAGAGATAAATTATGGACGCAAATGTCATCTGGCATCAGGGTTTGAGTTTCACCGGCAAAGCCAATACCGGCTTCGAGGTCCCGCTCGGTGCGGACCCGGGTGTAGGTGGCGTCAACGATGGGTTCCGCCCGCTGGAACTGATGGCAGTCAGCCTGGCAGGCTGCACCGCCATGGATGTCATCTCAATCCTGACAAAGAAACGCCAGGAGGTAACCGGCTTCGAGGTCAAGGTTCATGCTGACCAGACACAGGATCACCCGCACGTGTTCACCAAAGCCGTGGTGACATACGTGCTCCGCGGCCGCGGCGTGGAGGAAGCCGCCGTCGTCCGCGCCATCGAACTTTCGGCCACGCGCTACTGCCCGGCGCAGTCCATGCTCGGCAAGGTCTTTCCAATGGACCTAACATATGAAATTTACGAAGACGAGGGGGAAGGCAAATCACGGCTGGTAAAACAAGGTACATACCTGCCGCGCGGTAACTGAATCATACTCCCCGGTTGAATTCAACCGGGGAGTTCTTATTTCCCTGCTTTCACCTGGCTGAGATAATCCGAACAATCGCAAGCGGTCACCACCTGCGAGCCGCGCGTCAGTGTGCCGGAATAAGGTTCATCACCGTTGTGAGCGATCCAGCCATCCAGATCGAACGGAATGACGCCGTCTGCAGCAATCCATTCACCGTTGTATTTGCGCGCCACGTGGATGTGCGTGCCGGTGGCTGTACCACCTTCGCAGGAGGGATAACCCACCGGATCGCCGCGCTTCAACGTCCGCCCCACGGAAGCACGCCCGGCAGTGGCGACGTGCAAGTAAAGCAGCACCCACCCTGTACGCTCGTCTCCGTCCCCATCCAGGTCGAGCATCACCACCCCGGTCTCCGAACGGACGACCACGCCATCGGCCATGGCTGTGGCAAGCTCCGGAGACGGCACACAACCGCTGACCTGTGACGGGGGAGCAAAATCGAGGGCTGCCCAGGGCATAAGAGAACCCCAGCCAGTGTGCGGGCCGCCAGTGTAGGACCAGGTATCGCCAGTCGGGAAGGGGAAGGTCAATTCCGGCTGCTGCAAACTGACCGGGATGTGCGGCACATCCACACTCCAGGGATCGCCAAAGAGTTTTTGGTACGTGAGCGCAATCCCGTCGGGACCGATGGCCTGCTCGAAATCTTCCACCGAAGATAAGCGGGAAAAGTAATACTGGAACGCCACACTGGAAGCGGTCTGCCAGGGATCAGGGCGGTAGATGGCCCCGTTGGTATTCTCGAATTCGGTCAGCTGCCCCGTGCGCCAGCCATAGTAGCCGTTGTTGAGCACATTGGCCGCCCAGATGAGCTGCAGGTAGAACCCGGCGCGGTTGTAGTCGATATAACCCAGGATGTACTTTCCACTGGGGGCAATCGGCTGGGACAGGGCACCTGTCTGGTATTCGAGGATGGCGAGCAGGACACGCGGGCTGATGCTGTAGTTGGTGGCAACGATGTCCACGATCTCCGCCCCGGAGTAATTATCGTCCACAGCATAGGCGCTGAAATCCTTCAACCAGCCAGGCTGGCTCTGCACAAACGCTTCGGTATCAAAACCGATGACCGCGGGGCCATCGATGAACAGGCTGTCGGGCAGGATGCGAAAAGATGTGCCCCAGAACTGCAAATAATAAATGGGAATTTTCATCGGCATCCCCGGCGGCATGGTGGTGGCATTGACCGGAATATCGGGGTTGGCAGCCAGGATCTCATCCACCGTGGTATTGAAGCGCGCTGCCAGAGCCGGGAGCGTGTCCCCATTTTGGGCAGTGTAGTCCACCAGCTCGCCAGCCCCGAA
>CAZRCR010000027.1:0-9964 GCA_964598615.1 uncultured Anaerolinea sp. | reverse complement strand
TGCCCGGGGGGCACGCTTCGAAGATCGCCTGGATAAAGATCTCTGGTTCAAGTTAAAGGTGATTGGCAAGGCTCTATACGAAGGCAAGCAGCTCCTCGAATGTTCGGAACTGGTCCAGATCGGCAAGAACTGTGTGATCGATCCCACGGCTGTCATTCATGGGCCTACTACCATCGGCGATAACGTGACGATTAATGCCGGAGCCGTGATCGAGAACTGTATCATAGGAAGTAACGTCAATGTTTCGCAGGATTGCCAGTTGATGCTTTCGGTGGTGGGGGATGGTACATTCCTGCCGTTCCGTGCATCGCTCTTCATGACCACCATCATGGAGAACGGCATGGTGGCGCAAAATACCTGTTTGCAGATGTGTGTACTGGGCCGGAATACCTTTGTAGGGGCGGGCAACACTTTCACAGACTACAACCTAATCCCCGCGCCGATCAAGGCTATCAGCGGGCGAGATATATTGGAAGAAGCCAACCGTCCTGTTTTGGGTGGTTGTATTGGGCATAATTGCCGTATTGGGGCTGGTATGGTTATTTTCCCGGCCCGCACCATCGAATCCGATGTGGTGCTGTTTGCGTCTAAAGAACGCCGTATTATCGACCGTGACGTAAAATACGAGGATAGCGACCACCACAAATTAAAGGATGCCAGCAAGCATCCGCGTCTCTATCCCCGCCGCGGCGAAGCAGACAACGCCTCTTGGTAGCCACTTGGACACTTTTGCTTTCATCATTCACCCAATTGATCCCAAACGGGATGTCAGTCGCAAATATCCGTTCTTGGGCCGCATCCTGACTGAGCGGCAGATCGACTTTTTCTCCACCTTTTTCCCCCCGGTTTATATTTCTGAGATCAATGGGATTACTTCCCAGGCCACCGGAAAGGAAGTGAAGGGATGGTTTATTGCCTGTCCCTATACGCCACGGCGTATGATGGAGTTGCCAGAACGGACGGTTTATCGTAAGATTATCGAAACTGGTCATTTTGCTGAAAAACTTGGCGCACAGGTTCTCGGATTGGGTGCCTTCACCTCGGTGGTCGGGGATGCGGGCGTAACTATTGCCAAAGCTCTCGATATCCCTGTAACCACTGGCGATGCGTATACCATAGCAATGGCAGTGGATGCTATTCGTGAGGCTGCCAAAGTGATGGAAATTCCGCTCCAGAGTGCAACAGCTGCTGTGGTGGGCGCCACCGGTTCGATTGGGAAAGTGTGTGCCGAACTGCTGGCAGATGATGTGGCCGAGTTGATCCTGGTTGGGCGTCGGGAGGACGCGCTCGATGAATTGCGCGACAAACTCCAGGTCCGTGCCCGGGCGAGATTACGTGTTAGCACCCGCATGGATGATATTTCACAAGCGCAGTTGATTTTGACGGTTACCAGCGCTGTCCATGATGTGATCCATCCCGAACATCTCCAGCCAGGAAGTGTTGTTTGCGATGTGGCCCGCCCCCGTGACGTTTCTGCAATGGTGGCGGCGGTGAGAAATGATATATTAGTGATTGACGGCGGAATGGTGGATGTGCCAGGCCCCGTTGATTTCCACTTTAATTTTGGGTTTCCTGCCGGGAAGGCATATGCCTGTATGGCAGAGACCATCACTTTGGCTCTGGAAGGCCGTTTTGAGGACTATACGCTGGGAAAGAACATTTCGCGGGAACATGTGGATGAAATTGTTGCTATGGCAGCCAAACATGGTTTCCGATTGAGCGGTTTTCGTTCTTTCGAGCGCGAAGTGACAGCGGAACATATCGATATCGTACGCCAGCGTGCCCGGGAGGCACGAAGCAAACGCAGTTGAGGAGGCACTATGGGAAAAGCCCGTCTATTGATTGTGGAAGATGACAACGATATCTCGAACATGCTGAAGATCTATTTCGGCGGTTTGGGCTACGACGTGGATGTAGCGCCACGCGGCTCTGACGCGCTGGAAAAGACACGCCAGGTGCTCCCGCACTTGATCGTGCTGGACATCATGTTGCCCGACATCGATGGCTACGAAGTCTGCCGCAATTTGCGCCAGAGCACCCGTACCAGTCATATTCCGGTCATTTTTCTGACCCAGAAGGATGAGCGCAGTGACAAACTGCAAGGGTTGGAACTGGGCGCGGATGATTACATTACCAAGCCTTTCGATATCGAAGAACTGAAACTGCGTGTGCAGGGTGCCATTCGGCGTTCCGAGCGTGAAGCCCTCACCGACCCGCGCTCCGGCCTCCCCGCGGGACGGTTGATCGAGGAACAACTGCGTCTCACCATCCGCCAAAGTGGTTGGGCGTACGCGGACATTCGAATCAACTACTTCGATGCTTTCAAAGATGTGTACGGCTTTGTTGCCGGTGATGATGTATTACGTTTTGCAGCCATGATGATGGGGGAAGTTGTGGATGAACTTGGCTCATCCAGCGATTTCATTGGCCATGCAGGCGGTGACAATTTTGTCATTATTACTGCCGAAGAATCTGCCGAGAAAATTCGCACCCGCCTGAAGACACGTTTTGCAGAGGAAGTCCAGTCTCATTACAATTTCATGGACCGCCAGCAGGGATATATCATGGCTGCCAATGCAGAGGGCCAGATGGAAAAGACCCCGCTGATGACCCTTTCTATTGGTATCGTAAATCCAAAGCAACAAAACTTCGCGGATATTCGCGAGATCACCGAACTGGCCGCCGAAGTTCGGCGGCAGGACGCTCCAGCCTCCCTGAAGAACTAATTCGGTCAGCCCATGCCTTCGGCTCTGGTGCTCTTGGGACTTTTAGTACTCCTGATCGGTGGGGTATTTACCCTGCTGGTCTGGGGTTTGCCGCGTCTGATCGCCCGCACGCGGGCTGTCCCGGCCCAGGTAGCTCCGTCCCAATCACTTTCGGACCTTTCCGGCCATGATCATGCTGTGCTTATTGTCCAGGCGGGAGGACGGCTGGAATATGTCAATGCCACGGCGCGGCAGTGGCTTGATCTGCGCGAGGGGGAGCAGCCCAACCTTGAAGTACTGGCGCGGCGCATTCGCCCCAGTGATGATTTTCTGAAATTGTGCGTTGCCGAGGGGCAGGCGCGATTCTCTGTTGGCGGGCGGCCCATGGAGGCGGTTTCGTACCAGGTTCCGGGTCCGTTTGCGACACTGCTGATTTCCCTGCGCCGCCCGGATACAATCTCAGGCGCGCTCGATGGCTCGAAAGAGATTGCCGGTTCCGCGCTAAAGATCCTGACTGACTTAAGCCAATCTGTCGCGGCCAGCCTGGGGCTCCCGGCTACGATCCAAACCATTCTTGAAAATGTAGAGCGACTTGTCCCGGCTGATTTGTTGGAATTGCGCTTGTTGGATCCTGATGGGCAAACGCTTTCCCCCTATCGTCTTGGTGCCGGACCGGGATCCGGGTGGCGGCTCGATGAAGGTCATTCCCAGCCGGCCACGGGGTATACGGCTTACTTGGTCGAGAAACGCCAACCAATTTTCATTTCCGATGCCCGTAAGATTGATAATGCCGATTATGCCCGTTTCAAGGATGAGCGAGGCAACCTGCTTTCCTTTATTGGTTTGCCGCTATTGGCTGGCAACCAATTGGTGGGTACGCTCGAAGTGGGTTTAACCAATCCCGATACATCTTTTTCTTCGAATGACCTCGATATTCTGCAGTTGATTGTGGGACAGGCTGCGGCTGCCATTCGCAATACTTCCATGCTGGAAGCCGAGCAGCGTCGTGCTGCAGAATTGAGCGGTCTGGCTGACTTGGCACAGGCGCTTGGAGCCACTCGCGATGCGCGCGATTTGTTTACTCGATTGGTGCAAAGTATTACGCCGCTGTTCGATGTAGAAATTCTTGGCTTCCTGGTTTTCAATGAGAATCGTCGCTCTCTCGAGGCGCAAGTTCCATTTGTCGGTATGCCTGCCCAGGTAGTGGATTTGTACCACGTTCCCCTTTCGACCGGCAGCGCGGCCGAACAGCATTTCTTGAATCAGGAAATATTAACCACTCAGAATGCGGTGGAAGACCCGCTGTGGCAGGAAATGGGTTTCCAGGATTATGCGCGTGCTGCCTCCTGGCGTGACACGGCTCTGATCCCGTTAATCTCTTCCGGGCGTCCGCTCGGTTATTTGCAGATATCCAATCATCGCAAGACGGATATGATCTTTTCCCAGGAGGAAATGCGTCTCCTGAATATTGTTGCCAACCAGGCTGCCCCCATCATCGAAAATATGACCTTGGTGCAGCAGGCTCGTCAGCGTGCCCAACGCTCGGAAGCACTGCGACGCATTGCCAGCCTGGCTTCTTCCACTGCTACCACGGATGAGATCCTGCGCTATACCTTGCAGGAACTGGCCCGCTTGCTCCAGGCGGATGTGGCGGCTATTTTCCTGCTTGATGAGACGCGCGGCGTTTTGCGTTTGCATAATGGTTCCCTGTTCGGTTTGCAAGCCGAGGAAGCTGAGCCCCTGTCGAAACTGTTTGTCAATGATGCCCAATTCCACTTTACTGTGACCGGAAGTCG
The DNA here is from genome assembly GCA_964598615.1 of uncultured Anaerolinea sp. GTDB lineage: Bacteria > Chloroflexota > Anaerolineae > Anaerolineales > Villigracilaceae > UBA877. The sequence goes on along the minus strand of CAZRCR010000027.1, from coordinate 5,463 downwards.
CAAGCCCTTTTTCTCTGGACATCTCTCGGAAGATCAACGTGTCTTGTCGCTCTATCGGCCGATTGTGGATAGCTTGGGCATGGAATCGACCATCGTTGTTCCTTTGGCAGTGCGCGATCGGAGCATTGGCGAACTGATGCTCACTAGCAAGAGATTGGATTTTTTCAATAATTTCGATTTGCAAGTGGTATCTACGGCAGCCAGTCAACTGGCGGCGGCCGTGGAAGGCGCTTCGCTCAGCACCCAGACCGATGAAAGCCTGCGCCGTCGGGTGGATCAGTTGACGGCCATGACCCGCATCAGCCGCGAACTCAACACCACTTTGGAATGGAAATATCTTTTGCAAGTGGTGTACGATGAAAGCTTGCGCACCACGCGTGCTGATTGTGGGACCATCCTGCTGCTCGAATTGGATGGAGATGCATCTGCTGAACCGAAGATAATGTTCCGGATTGGGGATGAGCAATTCGAGGACGAACTCTTGCCTATCGAGCGAGCCGTTCTTCAGCGTGGAGAGGCGATCCTGATCCCGGAATTTGAGGATGTAGAGTTCGAGCCAGCCCATGATGGTGTTCGTTCCACGTTGGTGGTGCCAATTGCTTACCAGGAAAAAATGGTTGGTTTGATCCATCTGCATTCCATCTCGTCTTCCCGTTTCGACCAGACATCATTGGAGATCATCCAGACTCTGGCCGTACAGGCAGCGATCGCTCTCGGCAATGCGCAGCGTTTCCAGGAGCAGGTACATCGTAACGAGTTGCTCAATCGGCGTGCTGATACCCTTTCGCACCTGTTTGAGACTGCATCATCCTTGAATGTAGATCAGCCGCTGGAAAGTTCGCTCGAATCACTGGCATATGGCATTCAGGAAGCCACGCCGTTCCAGATCGTTCTGATCAGTATCATCGAACCTGAGACCATGATGCAGCGTCGTGTGGCAGGTGTGGGTATGCCGTTGGAAACTCTCAACATGCTGAAAGCTCACCAGCAGCCATGGGAAGCTCTCAATCAACTTTTGCGTCCCGAATTCAAGATGGGACAGGCTTACTTCATCCCCTATAATCGCCGTCCTCTGGTTTCGAGTGATGTGCAGATCGTTACCATCATGAAGGACCAGACGGATGCTCTGGACCAGAATGCTTGGAACCCGGAGGATTCACTTTTCTTCCCCTTGCATGATACGGCTGGGAACCCGGTCGGTTTGATCAGCTTGGACTCGCCGCGTGATGGAAAACGCCCCGACCGTACCACGCTCGAGACGGTGGAGATTTTTGCTGCACAGGCTGCCCTGGTCATCCAGAGCACCCGCCGCCTTTCCAAGTACCGGACGCAAGTGGAGACCCTCTCCACAAGCCTTGACCGGCAGCAGCAGTTGCTGTCCATTAGCCAGAGTCATCTGCCCATCTTGTTGCATAAGGATTTGGAGCAGATGATCTCCATTCGCAATCTGGAGCGGCGTGCTCGTCGTATCCGCGCCGGGTTGGAAATCACCGAAGCCATTAACCGGCAGGTGGACGGTCCATCTGCACTCCAGGCGTTGGGCCGCGAGATCCTTACCCGCCTCGAGATGAGTGTCTCCATCGTCGCTGAAAATACCGGCGAGGGTCCACGTTTGCTGCACATCTTGGGGAATGTGCCACGAAGCACCAACCCTGAAGCCTTGTTCGGTCAGCGTAACCCCTTGCGCTATAGTCTGCAAACTGGGGAGTCCCTGCTGGTGATGAACATGGAGCAGGATGAAACCTGGCGGGATGCACCACTGCTGTCCAGTATGCATGCCAAGGGATTTATCTGCCTGCCCATCCTGATCGACGAAAAACCTGTGGCCGGGATCATGGCCATCAGCACCGAGCCAATGCCTGCCCTGACCGAGGAAGATCGCCAGATCTATTTCCAGATTTCCCGTCAGGTTTCCATTATTTTGCAGAATATCAGCCTGTTGACCGAAACACGCCGCCGCTTGCGCGAAGTCAACCTGCTGCTTGATTTCAGCCGTCAGTTGAGCGGCTTGGATGCTGAAAGTATCTTGACATCCCTGCTTGAGAGTGCCTTGCGTGTGGTCACCACGGCACATGCGGGTGCGGTTCTGCTTTATTCCGAATTGGAAGAGAGATTGCGGGCGCGGGCGGCTTCCGGGTATTCCGACGTGGATAGCTTGATGCAGATTACCTACCAGCCGGGTGAAGCCCTGCCTGGCCGGGTTTTCGTGGAAAAGCGGTCCCGCCGCGTGGAGGAAGTGAACTTCACACGCGATTACAACCTTCCGGTTGAGCATCTGTTGCGCTATCGCGAGGCCACTGCCGGACGGTTGCCCATCTCCAGCTTGCTTGTTCCCATCCAGACTGCCGAACGTACCCTGGGCGTCCTTGTGCTCGATAACTTCAACACTCCCGGTATTTTCACGGCTGACGATGAAGCCCTGCTCCTATCCTTGACCCAGCAGGTGGCCCTGGCACTCGAAAATGTCCGTCTGGTGCAGGCTTCTCAGGAACGTACAACCCAACTTCAAGCCTTGACCGATGTTTCAGCCAACATGACCGCCAGTCTGAAGTCCAGCGACCTGGTGGCTGGACTGCTCGACCGTCTGCAGGGAGTGCTCCCCTTCGATACAGCCATCCTGTGGCTGCGCAATGGCCCACAAATGTCCGTCGCGGCAGCCCGCGGTTTCTCTGACAATGAGCAGCGTCTTGGGCTGACCGTTACTATCTCTGATTCTGCGTTGCTGGCCGAGATGAACCGCACCTCGCAAGGCATCGTGGTGGGAGACATCCGCACAGACCCGCGCTTCCCGTCCCTCGTGGAAGCGGAGCGTCTTTCGTGGATGGGTATCCCGATGGTTTCCAAAGGCGATGTGATTGGCGTGATCGCCCTTGAAAAGACCGAGCCGAATTTCTTTACCCTTGAGTTGACCCAACTGGTGACCACCTTTGCCAGCCAGGCAGCGGTCGCGTTGGAAAATGCCCGTTTGTACGAAGATAGCCTGCGTCGCGCTGCTGAACTCGACGAGCGTTCACAACGCCTTGCTTCCCTCAACCGTCTCTCATCCAGCTTGAGCGGTTCTCTGAATGATGAGCAGATCCTGCGCCTGACCGCTGAAGAACTTCATCGGGCGCTTTCAGCCAGGAAGATTTCTGCTATTACGTTTGACCGCAACGACCAGCCCATGCTCAAGGTCGTTTATCCATCCAATGATCGTGATGAGTCCCGTCCCCTGCCGGTTGCACCGCTCTTTGACCGTTTGCGCGAATCTTTGGGTGTCTTTACCACGGAGCAGGCCGCTACGGAGCCGGACCTCCTGCCGCTGGCTGATATTCTCAAGGGAACACAATCCCTGTTGGCGCTTCCCTTGAGCAGTGGACAGTCTCTGCGTGCATTGCTTCTTGTGCAGATGGGCGAGACCCATCATTTCTCTGCAGCGGATATTGATCTGAGCCGCACTGTCAGCAACCAGGCGGCGATTGCATTGGAAAGCGCCCGTCTCTATCAGTCCACGGTTTCGCGTGCCGAGCAGTTGACGGCCATTAACCGGGCTTCCTTCGAGATCGGCTTGAGCCTCGAGCCGGAAGCCATCTATGCTGCCATCCACCGTGCGGCTGAACAACTGATGCGGGTTGAGTCTTTCGTGATTTCCTTGGTGGACGAAACCCATAATGAGATTGAGGGCGTTTACTTGATGGATCCGAGCGGACGTTCTCCCAACCAACGCCTGCCCAAGGGAAAAGGCATCAGCGGGCGTGTGATTGATATAGGTGAACCGATTCTTATCTCTGATACCGGGCAGGTGGATGCTTTTGGCGGACAAACGTATGGAGATGGGCAGCCGCGTTCAATCCTGGCGGTTCCGATCCGCATTGGCGGTAAAGTGATTGGCATGCTTTCGTCCCAGAGTTACGAGCCGAATGTCTACAACGAGGACGATAAGCAAATTCTAAGTACCCTGGCGAACCAGGCCGCGGTGGCTATTCAGAATGGACGCCTCTTTGCCGAGGCCCGCCGCCTGGCTGATGAACTTGAACAGCGCGTGGTGGAGCGCACTGCCGAATTGGCTCGCGAACAGCGCAACACCGAAACCCTGTTGCGCATCCTGACCGAAGCTTCCGCAACCCTTGACCTGGATCGTGCCCTCAACCGTACCCTGGCTCTGCTCAACGATGCCATCGGTGCCGAACAGGGCAACATCTTGATGGTCAACCCCGAAGATAATTCTATTCATTACCGTGCCGGTTATGGTTACTTGACCCCGGTAATGATGGAAGGTAGTCGTCCCACTGCTCTCAAAATCGGTGAGGGCCTGGCGGGTTGGGTGATCAAGCATCGTGAGGCTGTCCGCGTGGACGATGTGCGCAAGGACAAACGCTGGGTTAAGATTCCCATGAGTTCCGCCAGCCACCGCAGCGTCATTGCTGCGCCTCTGACCGTGGGCGAGGAGATCATCGGCGCTATTATGGTGTTCCATCGCCAGGTCGGGTATTTCACGCCCGAGCATATGAATCTGGTACAGGCCATTGGCAACCAGGTGGCAGTGGCGATCAACAATGCCCAACTGTACAACCTGATCCGTGACCAGGCCGAGCGCCTGGGTTCCATGCTCCGCAACCAGCAGGTGGAAGCCAGCCGTCAGCAAGCCATCCTCGAAGCTGTGGCTGATGGTGTGCTGGTTACCGACCCGGCGAATGTGATCACCTTCTTGAATTCGTCCGCTGAACGGATCATGGGATTTAGAGGGACCCAGGTTATCGGACAGTCTTTGGAAGGCTTCGTTGGTATGTTCGGTAAGGCCGCCCAGACCTGGATGCAAACCATTCATTCTTGGTCGGAAGATCCGGCCAGCCACCAGCAGGGCGATACTTACGCTGAGCAGTTGAGCCTCGAGAATGGACGCGTGGTGCTCGTCCACCTGGCCCCGGTCATTTGGCGTAACGAGTTTCTTGGTACGGTCTCCATCTTCCGCGATATCACGCACGAGGTCGAGGTTGACCGGCTCAAGTCGGAGTTTGTCGCTACCGTTAGCCATGAATTGCGCACTCCGATGACGTTCATCAAGGGTTATGTGGACATCCTTCTGATGGGTGCCGCCGGGGCGCTCAATGAGAATCAGACGCATTTCATGGATATCGTGCGTTCCAATACCGAGCGTTTGAGCGTACTGGTCAATGACTTGCTTGATATTTCCCGCATCGAGGCCGGACGCGTATCCCTGTCGCTCCAGCCGATCGATATGCGTGAAGTGGCTGATGATGTAGTTGCCGACATCCTGCGTCGCTCGCAGGAAGAGAACAAGCCGATGGCCCTGACCCTCGATGCGCCCCCGGACCTGCCGCGCGTTACCGGCGATTTGGAACGGGTGCGCCAGATCCTGGGCAATCTGGTCGATAATGCTTACCACTACACGCCTGAAAATGGACAGATCGTCATTCACATGTTCCCGGTCGATGGTGCCGTAGAGGTGGATGTACAGGATAA
>CAZRCR010000026.1:0-10410 GCA_964598615.1 uncultured Anaerolinea sp. | reverse complement strand
GAAGGAATAAACCGTAAGGGGTGATGAAAAATGAACAAAACCTTGTTTATCCTTGGTCTCGTCATCGTGGCGATTGCTGCCACATTACTGCTGTTGGATGTGATCGAGTCCGGGGTTGCCGCCGCGCTCGGTATTTTGGGGATCGGGCTGATCGCCGCGTCGGGCAGAAAGAAGAAATGACCCGTATTCTCCCCATCCTCCTGCTCCTCGCCATCCTGACCGCCTGCTCGCCCAGATCGCCGGGGATTAAAATCCCCGGCTGAGAGCCAAAGTCCGCTTTGCGGACTGGCCGCCGCAAGCAGCTTTGGCCCTTAGCCCGGAGAATTCCTGCCGATTAAGAAAAAGGGATGTTGGAATATGTCTGATACGACCGTCCAATTGCTCATGACACTTGCCTCTGCTCTCATCGGCGGACTGTCCCTGATCCTTGTCGAACTCATCAAAGCAAGGAATACGCAACGTGCCCGGCAGACACCCGAGTTGATCGTGCCGTCGAAGTACGTTGTTCAAAAAGTGAAACGCGAGCAGAAAAAGTGGGTAAGAGTCTTGGCTTTCGTTTCCATCGGCGGGGTGCTAGGGTTTACCGCCAGCGTTATTTTTGTAAAAGCAATTTCTCCAATGCCAGGTCCAACTGCAACGGATTTACCAGTCATCCTGGATAAATGGGAAATAGAGTATTTTGGAAATACAAACCTGGATGCCCCGAGCGTGTTCCAAAACCAAATCGATGCAGTGCCGGATCAAGAAGGGTATGTCCTGTCGCAATCCTCTTTGGATTTCAGTTCAATCTCACAATTTCCAGCTTCGAACCGGAGTATCCGATATACCGGCTCTTTCCACTTCTCTGGCGGGCGTTATGCTTTCCACTGCAAACATCATGATGGCTGTCGTATATTTGTCGATGGCTATAACTGGATCGATGCTTGGTGGGATGGAGAAGGTCAACACGATCTGGCTCGCGATCTTACAACCGGCATTCATGTTGTGACAATTGAGTTCTACGACAAAAGCGGGCAGGGATATTTGGATGTCTGGTGGGAACGCAACCCATAGGAGCCGCCCTTGGGCGGCTTTGGCTACCAGCCCGGACGTTAACGTCCGGGCGTGCACAGAAAACCAAAATTTCTTAGTAAGAACCACTCGACTTCTTGGGAAGAAACGGTCAAGTTCTTAGGAAGAACTGACCAACTTCTTGGTAAGAAACCCGAAATGCCCTACATCCTCCCCAAAAGGACACCTGCAAGGCAAACGAGGCTGTTTGCCATCCGCGGCGTAGATCATAATGATCGGCTACCGTCTTTCTTGTAAAAGGAGGTCCCATGCCCGCCTATGAATATTTCCTGCCCCAACCGCCGAGCGAGACCACGCCGGAAAAACAGGAGGCATTCGAGCAGTTGTTCCGGTCCACGCCAGCGGATGGAGTGGTTGACTACCAACTGCCATACCCCAAATGGCAGTACCTGTCCTGGCTGTGCGCGGCGAAAGAACTGGTCCTGCACGGCTCGCAGAACCTGGAGATCGACGAAGTGAAGCCCCAGCAGGCGAAGGACGTCAGAGCCTTCAGCAACCAGTCCGCCATCTACGCCACCACCGACGGCATCTGGGTCATCTACTTCGCCATCGTTGACCGGAAAGGCTTCCCCGGCCTCAGCCTGTTCAACTCCTGCGTACAGATCCGCATGGGAGAGGAACAGTGGAGTCCTCCGTTCTATTTTTTCTCGGTCAGCCACTTTGCGCGCCAGCAAAATCCCTGGCGCGATGGCATGGTCTACATCCTGCCGCGCCGGACCTTCGAGCAGGAAACCCACCAGCAGATGCAGGGGATGGAGATCGCCTTCCCGCACTGGATCAGTCCCGTGGCGGTCCGACCGGTTGCCCGGCTGCGGGTCACGCCGCAGGATTTTCCCTTCCTGGACCAGGTCTACGGACACGACGACGAGAAATTGGTCCAACTCTACCAGTCTGACCCGGAAGGTTTCCCCTGGCCGGAGGCCTTGATCAGTTAGGCTTGTCAGTGTGATAATCCTGGAAAGGACCCCCATGAATCGCATCCTCCCCCTCCTCCTGCTCTTTGCCCTGCTGACCGCCTGCGCGCCCGCATCGCCGGGGATTGAAATCCCCGGCTGAGAGCCAAAGTCCGCTTTGCGGACTAGCCGCCCTTGGGCGGCTTTGGCTACCAGCCCGGACGTTGACGTCCGGGCGTTCTCGAAAGGGTAAAAAATGAACCGCATCCTTCCAATCCTCCTGCTCCTCGCCTTGTTAACCGCCTGCGCGCCGGTCGCTACGTCCGCTCCTGCCGAAGCCATCCCCTCTGTTCCGGCAGTTACCGACATTCTGCTCCCGTCCGAGACGCCCACCGCCACGCTCTCGCCCGAGCCTCCCCTGGGCATCGGCTCCAGCCAGGTCTCACCCGTGGACGGCATGACCCTGCTCTACGTCCCGGCCGCCTCCTTTGCCATGGGTTCCACCGACGGCTACCCCGACGAACTGCCTGTCCACACCGTCACGCTGGCCGCTTTCTGGGTCGACCAGACCGAGGTCACCAACGCCATGTACATTCTGTGCGAGCAGGCCGGGGCCTGCAATCCGCCCTCCCTGAAGACCTCCAACCTCTACGATTACTACTACGGCTATGCAGACTATGCCAGCTACCCGGTGCTCTTCGTCACCTGGCAGGACGCGGCCGACTACTGCGCCTGGGCCGGACGCCGTCTGCCCACCGAGGCTGAGTGGGAACTGGCCGCCCGCGGCACCGACGGGCGTCTCTACCCGTGGGGCGCCGCCGCACCGGATGAGACCCTGCTTAACTTCAAGCACCACATCGAAGATGTGACCCCGGTCGGCAGTTACCCCGGCGGCGCCAGTCCCTTCGGCGCGCTGGACATGGCCGGCAATGTGCTCGAATGGACCTCCGACTGGTACGCGGCCGACTACTACTCCGTCTCCCCCGAGGCGGACCCCGCCGGACCCGATACCGGTACCGCCCGCACCCTGCGCGGCGGGGCCTGGACCTGGAACGAGCGCGGCGTCACCTCCACACACCGCTTCTTCCGCGACCCCGCCTCCGCGTCCTACGAGATCGGCTTCCGCTGCGTGCTGGATGCCACTCCCTGAACAGTTACCAGCCATGAGCGCAGAAAAGAAACGTTCCTCTTTCTTACGCCGTTTTTGGCGGCTGGCTGCGTTATTGCTTTTCCTTGGGCTATTGCAAATCCTCTTCGATCCCTTTTCTCTGCTTGTCAATGCGGCGGAACATGCCCGCATTCGTATCGAACTGGCGCAGGCGCGGGCGCGCTGGAATGCCGCCGGGATTGAAGATTATGACCTGACCGTTACGGGGAGTACCGCACTGGTCTGTTTTGTGGAAGAAAGAACATTTCCGGTCCGCGACGGACAGCCCCCTGACATCTCCGAAGGCTACTGGGAATATTGCACTGTGCCGCGCAGCGTGCCGGATGGATTTGCCCTGGTGGAAAGGTCACTCACCTGGGATGGACGGGTGCAGGTCGGTTTCGACGAGGAATACGGTTACGTGAATTCATTCAGTTACAATTGCAACTTCACTCACGGCCTGTTTTCGCCAATCGTTTCGGATTGCACCCAGGGTTTTCACGTGGAGAGTTTTATCCCCATAGCCCAGCCCTGATGACCGCCCGAATGGCGGACCGCTTCCCAGGTCCGCGCCCCTGGCGTAGGATGGAAGTCCCGCAATAACCCCCTCCCCGGCATCGTGCCGGGAGGGGGTGTTTTTTTCTATAATCATTTCATGAGAAAAAATTCCCATTCCTTTGCCATTCTTCTTTCCGCCCTGTTCCTGCTGGCGGCCTGCAATTCGACCGCTCCCGGCGTGACTTCGCCCGCAACGTCCCTTCCCACCGCGGAGGCTGTGGTTACGGATGCCCCGACCTCCACGCCCGTTCCCCCGTCCCTGACCCTGCTGGCCGAACTGACCGGCACCACCGGCCCGGTCTATAACCTGGGCTGGTCGCCCGATGGCCGGACCCTCGTCTCCGCCGGGTATGCACAGGTCAACCTGTGGGATGTGGAGGCGCGCAGCCTGTTGTCCACGCTTGCCGGGAATACGGATTTTGTCTGGAATGTGGCCTGGTCTCCGGACGGAAGCCAGGTTGCCTCCGTCGGTGTGGACAAAACTGTCCGCCTGTGGGATATCACCTCAACCCAGCCCGGGCGCGTTCTGGAAGATGACGCCGTGGACGGCCTTGAGTTCCTTTACAGCCTGGCCTGGTCGCCAGACGGCACGCGTCTGGCCTCGGGCAGTTCGCGCGGCACGGTCACCTTCTGGGACCCGCAAACCGGTCAAAAGGTCCAGGCATCAGAGCGTTCCACGGATATCACCGACCAGGTGGAGATCATCAGCCTGGACTGGTCCCCGGATGGGGCGGTTCTGGCGGCGGGATACCTGAACGGCGAGATCATCCTGTGGAACGGCGCGAACGGCTCACGGCTGGCTGTCATCCAGGGGTACACCACGCACCGCTGCGATACGAACGGGCTGGCCTGGTCGCCGGACGGCCAGATCATTGCCACGGCCCACCAGGATGGCTACGTCCGCCTGTGGGATGCGCAAACCTACGCGCTGAAGTTGGAACTTCTCAACGACCCGTACGGTGGCTGGCTGCGCGGCATTGCCTGGTCGCCGGATGGCAGCCTGCTGGCTGTGTCCGGGCAGAACGGTGTCGTGTCCATCTGGGACCCGCTTTCCGGTCGACTGCTGTGGTATACCGACACCGGCGCCACTCCGCTCTGGAGCGTCGCCTGGTCCCCGGATGGGGGTATGCTGGCGGCAGGCAGCGGCCGCTATGGGAAAACATCCCCCGGCGGGACCATTTTCCTGTTCGCCGCGCCGTAAGGCCCCACCCGGGATAGGAAAACAGCAAAATCCACCTCCCGCGCCTCGGGCCGGGAGGTGGATTCATGGCAAAACCTCTCCTTGACAGCCCCTTCATCCTCGGTTATTCTCCTGCAACTTATTCGAAATCGTTCAGCGTCCTGCTGTTGCACGTTCTGAGCCCCGCTCGATCCCCCCAACACCCGCACTCTGAAGAAAAGGAACACCGTGAACTTCGACCAGTTCAACCTGGATTCACGCCTGATGGCGGGCATCGACCGTCTCGGCTACACCACGCCCACCCCCATCCAGGTGGAAACCATCCCTGCTGCCCTGAACGGCGAGGACATCATCGGCACCGCCCAGACCGGCACCGGCAAGACCGCTGCCTTCGTGCTGCCCATCCTCCATAAACTGCTGACCGGTCCGCGCAACCGCGCCCGGGCGCTGATCGTTACTCCCACGCGCGAACTTGCCGAACAGATCAACGACACTATCCGCGACCTGGGGACCGGCACCACCCTCCGCAGCGTGACCGTCTATGGCGGGGTGGGCGCTGCCCCCCAGACCAAAGCCCTGCGCGCCGGGACCGAGATCCTGGTGGCCTGTCCCGGGCGTCTGCTCGACCATATTGCCCAGGGCAATGCCCGGCTGGAAGGCATCGAGATCCTCGTCCTCGACGAGGCCGACCGGATGCTCGACATGGGCTTCCTGCCCGATATCAAGCGCATCCTGACCCACCTGCCCAACAAACGCCAGACCATGCTCTTTTCTGCGACCTTCCCGCCCGAGATCGAGCAGCTGGCCTCCCGTACTCTCCGCAACCCGAAGCGCATTGCCATCGGCCTCAGTCGCCCGGCGCATACCGTCACCCATGCGCTCTACCCGGTGCCCAAACACCTGAAGACCAAACTCCTGCTGGAACTCCTGCGCAAGACTGATACCGACTCGGTGCTGGTCTTCACCCGCACCCGTCACCGCGCCGAGAAGCTCTCGCGCCAGATCCATAACGCCGGGTTCCGCGCCACCAGCCTGCACAGCGACCGGTCGCAGGGACAGCGTCAGGCTGCCCTGGGTGGCTTCAAGAGCGGTCACTACCAGGTGATGGTGGCTACCGATATTGCCGCCCGCGGCCTGGATGTGGAACACATCTCGCATGTCATCAACTTCGACATGCCCGCCACTGCCGACGATTACATCCATCGCATCGGGCGTACCGGCCGCGCCGAACGTCTCGGTGACGCCTTCACCCTCACCACCCCCGAAGACAAGGACATGGTCCGCGATCTGGAAAAGATCATGGGCAAGCCCCTGCCGCGCCTCACCCTGGAAGGCTTCAACTACGATGAACCCGTGCCGGAGAACTACGCCCAGGCCGGGCAGCAGCCCGCCCGGGGTCCGCGCAACCGGACCCAGGTCCCGAACCGAACCGGACGTCCCACCCACAGCCGCGGGATGCACCAGCGGCACGTCGGTCCCGGCAAGAAGAATCCATGAACTCGCTCTCAACACCGCTTTCCACAGGAAGGCGGTGTTTTCGTATGGCTGGCATTTAGCGGGTAAAATTGGGGAAAACGTACCACGGGACCCGCCATGCTCGACCTTGCCAACGCCAAATTCGCCTTCCTCGACCTCGAAACGACCGGCCTTTCGCCCTGGTTCGGTGACCGCATCTGTGAAGTGGGTATCGTGCTGACCGAGGGCAAGCGCATCAAAACTACTTACCAGACGCTCGTTAACCCGGAGCGTCCGCTCTCGCCCGCTGCGGCCAGCACCAACCGTCTCACCGACGCGGAACTGCGCACTGCGCCCCTCTTCTTCATGATTGCCCGCCAAGTGGCCGCCCATATCAAGGATGCCATCGTTGTTTGCCATAACGCACCCTTCGACCTGCAATTCCTGGATAGCGAATTCCGCCGCATCGGTCAGGAGATCGAAGTTCCCAGCCTGGTGGATACGCTGACGGTGGCGCGCCAGGTGGTGGATGTGCCCTCGTATACGCTTGTTTCGCTGGCCGAGGCCTTCCGGGTGGATAAGGTGGAGGCGCACCGCGCCCTGGCCGATTCGATGACCGACCGGATGGTCTTCTTTGCCCTGATGGAACTGGCCCAATCGCAGGGTCGTTCGCTCGATGATTTCCTCGGCATGTACAATTCCCCGGCACGTCCCAACGAGACCATCCAACTGCCCACCGAACTGGCCGAGGCCATCAACAGCGGTAAACGTCTGCTCATCACGTACGTGGATGCTTCCGGGGAACGCACCGAGCGCTGGGTCACACCCACGCAGGTGCTCGGCCTGGCGGACTATATCTACCTGCGCGGCTACTGTCACCTGCGCAAGGCCGAGCGCAGTTTTCGCCTCGACCGCATCGTGGAAGTGCGCGTAGAAGTGTAGGGCGGATTTGCAACCCGCCAAAAAAAGCCTGACCTGCTGACAACGAGGATTCCCCCATGCCTGATCAGATCTTCCCCGAACCGACCGTTGGCGTTTTCATCTTTAACGCAGAAGGCAAGTTGCTCATGCTCCAGTCGCACAAGTGGCCGGGTAAATACGTTGTCCCTGGCGGGCACGTGGAACTGGGCGAACGCCTCGAGGATACCGTCCGCCGCGAGGCGAGAGAAGAGACCGGCCTCGAGGTCCGCGACCTGCGCTTCCTGTGTTGGCAGGAATTCGTCTACGATCCCGCTTTCTGGAAGCCGCGTCACTTCCTGTTCTTCGATTACGCCTGCCAGACGGACTCCACCGAGGTGGTCCTGAATGATGAGGCCGAGTCCTTTGTCTGGGTCGAACCGGAGAAGGCGCTGGAACTCCCCATCGATGATTATTCCCGCCGTTCGATCCAAAAATATCTCGAACAGACCACCTGAGAGATGCCGCCTGCCAGACAGGCGGTTGCTGGTCGATTCTCAGGGTACGCGTACCCCGTTGTTAGCTGCCGAATAGGTTGAAAACGGGCAGTGCGGGTATCATTCCAGGGTCGCCAATTCTCCGAGGATACCCAATTTGGGGGGCGAACTGCACCCGGCTTTTGCGTAGAATGAGTGTGCAGATTTTTCGAAAGAGGAGAGACACCATGAAAGCGAAAGTTTCAAGTATCTTTTGGGGCCTCGTGCTCGTGCTGACGGGCGGATTGTTGCTGGCCAATACCCTCGGCTACGTGAACCTGGACGTTCTCGAAGCCGGCACCTGGATGCTGATCTTTGCCGCGGCGGCCTTCCTGTTCCTGGTCACATACTTCCTGAACGGCGTCCAGAAATGGGGTTGGCTTTTTCCGGCCTGCATCTTTGGCTCCCTGGCGTTGACCATCTTCCTGACCGAGTCCGGTGTGGATGGGTCGATCCTGGGTGCGCCCATCCTGGCGGCGGTTGCTGTCCCGTTCCTCGTGGCCTTCGCCCTCAAGCCGCGTGAACGCTGGTGGGCGCTCATTCCGGCCTGGGTGATGATCATTATCACCCTGACCACGGCCTTTGCCGACACCATCAACGGCAACTGGATCGGCGCCCTGTTCATGTTCGGCGCGGCCCTGCCCTTCCTGCTCGTTTACCTGCTCGACCGCCGCCGCTGGTGGGCGCTCATCCCGGCTTACGTTCTGGGTGTCATTGCGACCTATCCGGTCATGAGCATGTTCCTGAACGGGAATCTCATGGGCGCATACGTGCTCTTCACCATTGCCCTGCCGTTCCTGGGTGTGTATCTCATCAACCGCACCCATCGCTGGGCGTTGATCCCCGCCTCCATCCTGGGTGTGGTTGCCCTCATCCCGCTCTTCTCCGGCATCTTCGACGAGGATATCGTCGGCGCGGCGGTCATGTTCCTGTTCGCTCTGGCCTTCTTCTTCGTCTACTTCCGCTGGAAGTCGCAGTGGTGGGCGTTCATCCCGGCCGGCATCTTTGCGACCATCGGTGTGATCGTTGTCCTGTCCCTGCTTCTGCCGGGAAACTTCGAAGAGAACTCGGGCATGAACGGGTTGATGAGCGGGATCCTGTTGGCCGGCTTCGGCTTGACCTTCGGCCTGCTCTGGCTGCGCCGCAAGTCCCAGCCCACAGACTGGGCCAAGTTCCCGGCCATTGGCCTGTTCGCCCTGGCATTGCTGGCCTTCGTTGTGGGCGAAAGTTACCTGAAATACTGGCCGGTGGCCCTCCTGGCAGTTGGCATCTGGCTGGTGGTGGTCAGTTTCCTGAGGAAAAAATCAGAGTAAGTTTCCTCCCTAGAATACAAAACGTCCGGCAGGTTCCTGCCGGACGTTTTGTGTTAATCTTCTTCTTCGTTTTTCTTTTTGCGGGGGATCCCCCAGATGATGATCGCAACCCCGGTGCCGATCCCGAACGCACCCAGCGCGCCCCAGGACAGGTAGACGGCCATGGCGATCATCAGTCCGGCCAGGACCGTAAAGACAATGGCCTGCAGCGGCCAGTCCTTGGCTTTCTTGAGCAGGTCGATGGTCAGCCAGCCGATGGCGACACCGAACACGCCTGCCCCGAAGAAGCGGATGATGGATGCGAACAGATCGATGATTTCATAGACGACACTTGGCATAGGAGACTCCTTTCGAAACGAGGAACGGTTATGCCCAGGCCCAGATGAGCCATAGGCCGATCATTACAAGGCCCATTATAAACCGGAATGCGGCTGCCCAGCCACATCCCACCATCATGCCCTTCATCGACGCGAATGCTTTTTTGGCATCCTTGATGCGCGCCCATTCGATCAGGAACAGGGTGACAAGCGCGGCCAGGATGCCGCCGATGATGGGGATCGGGATGACAAAACTGCCGATCACCGCGGCCAGCAGTGCCACCAGCACGGCCCACCAGGGAGCGCCTTCCTTGTGCGCCTGCGTGCCCATCAGTACATTGTCCAGCACCGAGCCAACGATGGTCAGCACGCTGATGATGGCAAACATCACCCAGCCCAGCGTGCCAAATCCGGCAAAGATGCCGTAGCCCAGCGCCGCTGCCCAGATGATGACCAGTCCGGGCAGGATGGGGATCACCAGCAAGCCTACCAGCATAAAGGTCAAGGCAAAGCCGCGGGCGAGCAATTCAGGGTCGATATACCACGAGCCGATTGTCATGAGTTCTCCGTTGCTTTATCTACGGACGGATGACGTCCACGTTGCCCATCCAGGGGCGCAAAACCTCCGGGACTTTGATCGAACCGTCGGCCTGCTGGTAGTTCTCCAGGATGGCGATCAGCGTGCGCGGCATGCCCAGCCCCGAGCCGTTCAGCGTATGCACATAGCGGACCTTCGACCCGTCCGCCGGACGATAGCGGATGCCCGCCCGGCGCGCCTGGAAGTCGGTATCGTTCGAGACCGAGGAGACCTCGAGCCATTCCTGCAACCCCGGCGCCCAGACCTCGATATCGTAGGTCATGCTGGCTCCGAAGCCGATGTCACCTGTGCAGAGACGTTTGACGCGATAGGTCAGTCCCAGCCCGGCGCAGGTCGCTTCGGCGTCCTCGCGCATTTTTTCGAGCACGGCATCTGACTCTTCCGGCTTGCTGAACACGTACATTTCCACCTTATCGAACTGGTGACCGCGCTTGATGCCGCGCAC
>CAZRCR010000025.1:0-10556 GCA_964598615.1 uncultured Anaerolinea sp. | reverse complement strand
GCTCGAACAACTACCTCGGCCTCACCACCGACCCGCGCGTCCGCCAGGCTGCCATTGACGCGGTCAATCGCTTTGGCACCTCCTGCACCGGGTCTCGCTTTCTGAACGGGACGCTGGAACTGCACGAGCAGTTGGAGCACGAGCTGGCTGAGTACGTCGGCAAGCAGGCGGCGCTGGTCTTCTCGACCGGTATGCAGGCCAACCTGGGCGCCATCAGCGCTGTGGTGGGGCGTTCTGATGTGGTGGTGCTCGACAAGGAAGACCACGCCAGCATCGTGGACGGCGCCCGCCTCGGCTGGGGCGAGGTGAAACGCTTCCGCCATAACGATTTGGCCGACCTGGAACGTGTCCTTCAATCCATCCCGGAGAAATCCGGACGGTTGGTGGTTGTGGACGGTCTCTACAGCATGGGCGGCGACATTGTCCCCTTGCCAGACCTGGTGCCGGTCTGCAAAAAGTACGGGGCGCGGCTCATGCTCGACGACGCCCATGCCATCGGCGTGCTCGGCGGCGGACGGGGGACTGCAGCCCATTTCGGCATGACGGATGATGTGGACCTGATCATGTCCACGTTCAGCAAATCTTTTGCTTCGCTGGGCGGTTTCGTGGCGGGTGATGAGACCGTCATGCACTACATCAAGCACCACGCCCGTGCCTTGATCTTCAGTGCCAGCATGTCCCCGGCCAACGCGGCCGCGGCGCTGGCTGCCCTGCACATCATGCGCGATGAACCCGAGCGGGTGACGCGCCTGGCCCAGATCGCCGACAAGATGCGCGCCGGATATCGCCAGTTGGGATTCAATATCGGCAACTCCACCACGCCCATCATTCCAATCATCATCGGCGACGATACGAAAGTGCTGCTTTTCTGGAAGGCGCTCTTCGAGAACGGCGTGTTCGTCAACCCGGTTGTTTCGCCCGCCGTCCCGCCGGGAATGCAGTTGCTGCGTACCAGCTACATGGCCACCCATACCGATGCCCAGCTCGACCAGGTGCTGGATGTCTTCGGCAGAGTTGGCAAGGAAATGGGGATCATCTAGAGAAACACCCTGATTTGGAAAGGTACCGGCAGTTTCATGATAGGAATTGAAACTGCCGGTTTGTTATTCTTGAAGCAATGCAGAGGAGGCATATCATGAAAAAGCAACTGGTTTGGGTTCGCGCATTGCTCATCTTTTTCTTCCTGGCCCTCATGGCCAGCGGATTGACCGCCATCCCGCTCCGGTGGGAACTGGGTATCCTGGAAAGGCTGGCCGGCCCCGGGTCCGCGCTGGGAACGTGGATGCCCTGGCTGGGGGAGTGGATTGGGCGTGTCAATACCGGCGTTCAGTCCGGGTATGGACAATATCCCTTCCTGGCCTATGGAACAGATTGGCTGGCGTTCGGTCACATCGTCATTGCCATTTCGTTCCTGGGGGCAATCAAGGATCCGGTACGCAACCGCTGGGTGATCGAATATGGCATGATCGCCTGTGTGTTGATCATCCCCTGGGCACTGATCTTTGGCGCAGTTCGCGGCATTCCCATCCTGTGGGGATTGATCGACATGGCTTTCGGGATTTTCGGAATCATTCCCCTTTGGCTGGCGCGTCGCCAGGTGATGCGCCTGGAGAAGGCACTATGACAAATAGTCTCAAATTCAAGACATTTGTCATTTGACACAATTCCGGCGATAAAGTAACTTATACACGATTAGTCCAAATTCCAACAAGGAGAAAGATATGGCTCTCAAGATTACAGATGAATGCATTGCTTGCGGCGCTTGCCTGCCGGAATGCCCCACGAACTCGATCACCGAAGGTTCCCCCTACGTGATTGACGCTGCGACCTGCGTTGAGTGCGTCGGTCACTTCGATGCCCCGCAGTGCCAGGCTGTTTGCCCGGTGGCCGATGTTGCCATCGTGAAGGCCTAATAAGATTACCCGTAAGATACAAGAAATCCCCGTTGAGGGGATTTCTTGATTAATACATCCAAAGCTTGTTGTCCGAACTTGAAAATCAGGCAAGATAAAGTCAAAGGAGATCCAATATGCAGCCACAACCTCCCATGCCATCCGAGTTCGTTCCTTGCCCGAAATGCGGCAATACCAACATCCACAAAGTGAAATATACCTGGTGGGGTGGCCTGCTTGGCCCGTCCCTCCTGCACCACGTAAAGTGCGACAACTGCGGCACCGTCTATAATGGCAAGACCGGCAAGTCCAACACCACCGGTATCATTATTTATTCAGTGGTTCTATTCGTCATTGTGTGTCTGTTACTGGGCGGATGTGCCCTGATCGGCACGCTTTTGAACAACGGCGATTACTCTTATTTGACGCTTTTCGCCTGATGGCGATATAATCCAATCCAGTTGAATATCAACCTTCGGGGCAGGGTGCAATTCCCGACCGGCGGTATAGCCCGCGAGTGCTTAGCATAGTCAAAGCACATGACCCGGTGTAATTCCGGGGCCGACCGTAAAAGTCCGGATGAAAGAAGGTGACGACGCGACCCGCGCGGGTCCGCTCTGTCTGTTCGCCCCGGAAACTCGTTTTCCGGGGTTTTCATTGGCAGAGACGCGTCTGTTTCCCTGCCCCGGCCTCATGACCGGGCTTTTTTGTATCAGTGATCATCAAAATGGACATCAACCCGCTCCGCAAATCTTACAGAACCTCGAAATCGTCCGCCCATTGGACGGCAGTTGCCTCCCTTGCCGCGGCCTTGCTCACCTGGGAATTGGTCAGCCGCCTCACTGGCCTGCCGGCTTTCATCCTGCCCGCACCCGAAGCGGTGGTGGAGCGTTTTTGGGATGTATTGATGGATGGCAGCCTGCTTGTCCATACTGCTGTCACACTCTCGGAAGTGCTGTTGGGGCTGCTGGTGGGGACCGGCGCAGCGGTGGCGCTTGGCTACGCGGTGGCAAAGTCCCGCCTTTTCGAGCGTCTGGTTGCCCCCTACCTGGTGGCCTCGCAGGCCATCCCCATCGTTGCCATTGCTCCCCTGTTGGTGATCTGGTTTGGGCCGGGCATGTTTTCGAAGGTGCTCATCTGTTCCCTGATCGTCTTCTTCCCGGTTCTGGTTAACACCGTCGTAGGAGTGCGTGCCGTACCCCGGTCGCTTCATGACCTGATGCGTTCGTTGCGCGCCACGCGCGGGCAAACCCTCCTCCGGCTCGAGGTTCCGGCTGCGCTGCCCATTTTGCTTGGCGGATTGCGTATCGGGGCCACGCTCTCGGTCATCGGGGCAGTGGTTGGCGAACTTGTCGGTGCCGACAAGGGGCTCGGGTTCCTGGTTAATGCGGCTCGTGGACAGTACGACACGGCACTGGTCTTTGTGGCCGTCTTCACGCTCATTCTGCTGGCCCTGGCGTTGTATGGCGTCGTGGCCATGCTTGAGAAAAAACTACTTTCCTGGCAGGAGTTTCACGAATGAAAAAAGTTTTACCATGTGTTTTTTGCCTTTTGTTTTTGCTCACCGCCTGCGGTACACAACCTGCAGAGACCACCAAACTCCAGGTGGCGTTGGGCTATATTCCCAATGTGCAGTTTGCCCCCATGTATGTGGCCATTGAAAACGGCTATTTTGCGGATGAAGGTCTGGACGTGGAAATTGCCCACATGGACGAAACCCAGGCTGCCGCGCTGGTAGGGGCGGGGGAACTCCAGTTCGCGGTCGTCTCTGGCGAACAGGTGTTGCTTGCGCGTGCTCAGGGACTGCCCATTATCTATGTGGCGGCCTGGTACCAGCAGTACCCGGTTTCGGTGGTATCCGAGGCGGACCTCGGCATTGCTGCTCCCGCTGACCTGCGCGGTCAGACCATTGGCCTGCCTGGCCTCTACGGGGCCAATTACATCGGCCTGCGCGCTCTGCTCCATGCAGGCGGCCTGACGGAAGCCGACGTGACCCTCGAATCCATTGGCTACACCCAGGTGGATGCCCTGGCTGCCGGGCGCAACCCGGTGGTTTGCGGCTACACGGCCAATGAGCCTGTTCAGTTGCGTGCCAGGGGATACGATGTGACTGAACTGCGTGTGGCGGATTATGTTCAACTGGCCGCCAATGGATTCATTACCAATGAGCAAACCCTGACCGAAAATCCTGACCTGGTACGCCGCATGGTGAAAGCCTTCCTGCGCGGCCTGTCCGATACCATCGCGGACCCGGCAGCGGCTTACCAGGTTTCGATGGGCTATGTTGAAGGTCTGGCGGCAGACGACGCGGTGCAGATGCAGGTGCTCGAAACGTCCATCGACCTATGGAAGGCGGATGAACTGGGCCATTCTGATGCCGCGGCCTGGGAGAACATGCAGACCGTCTTGCTCGACATGGGCTTGCTGACCGAGCCGCTGGACCTGTCGAAGGCGTTCACGAACGAGTTTTTGCCGTAATGTTACAAGGGCACGATCTATCGTGCCCTTCAATAGACGAATATGTCCAATTCCATCCTGACCGTCCACGACCTGAGCGTCACCTTCCCCGACGGGAATGGAGGCCTGGAAGCCCTCGACTCGGCCTCCTTCACTGTCTTCCCGCAGGAATTCGTCTGCCTGCTGGGACCGTCCGGGAGTGGCAAGTCCACCCTGCTGCGCATTCTGGCGGGGCTGCTTCAGCCCACTGCCGGGACATTCACCTTTGCAGGTGGTTCGCCGCGCATCGGCATGGTCTTCCAGCAGGCCAACCTGATGCCCTGGCGGACTGTGCTTGAGAATATCACCCTGCCGCTCGAATTGGACGGGGTTGGTGTGGTCGAACGCCGTGACCGCGCCCGGGAACTGATCGAACTGGTCGGTTTACAGGGGTTCGAGCAGAATTGGCCGCGTGACCTGTCGGGTGGGATGGCCCAGCGGGTGGCCATCGCGCGTGCCCTCATTCACGAACCGGATATTCTCCTGCTCGACGAGCCTTTCGGTTCGCTCGACGCCCTGACGCGCGAGCGCATGTGGATGGAACTTTCTCGTATCTGGCAGGCGCGGCAGAAGACCGTGTTGATGGTCACACATTCCATCGGCGAGGCCCTGTTCTTGGCGGACCGTGTGCTGGTGCTTACCCAGCGTCCCGGCAGGATCAAGCTCGACCTGAAAGTGGACTTGCCCCGCCCGCGCGTGGATGAGATCCGTTATACCGCCCAATTCGGGAAACTTTCCCGTAAGCTAAAGGAAGCCATCGAATGATAGAAAACCTCCCGCCGGTTTGGAATCGGCGGGAGGTTTTTGTTTTCCGCATCTCTTTTAGCGTACCCAGAACCAGCCCAGTGCAGCCAGGGGAATGAAAACGGCCAGCACGGCCAGCGTGCCGTATAGAATTCCGGTCTTGGCGCGCTCGTCATGGATCTTCACCAGCGTTCCCTGCGGCGTCGTGATGATCTCACCCGCAGCCAGACGCGGTCCACCGAACCAGGCAAAGAGCATCCCGCCCAACAGTCCGCCGATCAGCGGCCAGCTGTCGAAACCGGGCAGGAAACTGATGAACAGGTTGAGGACGAGTACGATGCCGATATTGCGAACCGTCCGCCAGACCTGTTCGCCCAGCACCTTGCGGTTCAGGAACAGGAAGGCGCTTTCCGCAGCGACCAGACTGAAGATGGCCGAACCCGCACCCAGCGAAACCGTATCCGGGGACATCAGGAAGGAGACCACATTCCCGGCGAAGGCGCTCAGGAAGTACATGGCTGTAAATCGAAGGTGGCCGAAAACTGGTTCGATGAACTTGCCGATGATGAACAGGTTGAACATGTCGATGACAATGTGCAGGAGCGACCCGTGCAGGAGAACCGGTGTCACAAAACGCCAGATCTGGCCGTTCTGGATCAAGGGTCCGTATTTTGCGCCGAGCAGGAGGAGCCAGTCATCGCCCAGGATGAGCTTGGATGCCACCTGCAGGAGGTAAAAGAAGATCGTTACCCCGAAGATGATGTATGTGGCATACGGGCGGAAAGCCCTGGGCTGGGGCTGTCCCGGCTGCGGGAAAGCCGAAGGTTGAGGCACCTCGTTCATGCTACAGGCTGACCTTTCTGGGATTCACGCGGTGGTGCTCGGCGTCTATGACGGCACAGACCGTATCCACGGTCTCTTTCAGGTGGCCGTCGGCGTTGACCACCACGTAGTCGAACTCCGAGGCGCGCTTCAATTCCTGCCGGGCGGTGGCAATGCGCAGGCTCAGGTCTTCGGCGGTGTCGGTCTTGCGCGCCTTCAGGCGTTCCACCAGTTCGATTTCGGACTGGGTGGTCAGGAAGATCAAAACCGCTTCCGGGGCCAATTTGCGAATGGTCTCTGCCCCCTGCACGTCGAGGCGCATGATCACATCCTTGCCCGAGGCGAGCGCGTCACGTACCTGCTGTTTGGGAATGCCCTTGTAATCGCTGTAGACGATGGCATACTCGATCAACTCGTCCTGTTCGATCATATGGGCAAACTCTTCCTTCGAGACGAAGAAATAGTCCACGCCGTGCACTTCCTCGGAACGGCGCGGCCGGGTGGTGGCAGTGACGACGAAGTGGATGGGCAGGCCGCGTCCCTGCAGGCCGTGCAGAACGCTGTCCTTGCCCACGCCGGATGGCCCTGAAAGGACGATCAGCAGGGGCTGGGGATTGTAGATATTGAACTCGGAATCAGACATGGCGCTATTGTACCCGATACGGGTTAAAATAAAGTTATGCCCATTTACGATTATTTCTGTCTTGACTGCAAGAAACCCTTTGACGTGTTCCTGACCTACGCCGAATACGGCACTCGACCGGTGGCCTGTCCTGCTTGCGGGAGCAAGAACGTCCGCCGGCGCGTTCCGCGCGTCCGTGTGGCAAAATCCGAGGAAAGCCGTGCATCCTCCCTTGCCGCGGACTTTGCCAATCCGTCAGCCCTGGCAGGGCTGGAGAATGACCCGCAGGCTCTTGGTCAGGTCATGCGCAAGATGGGACGTGACCTGGGAGAAGATGTCCCACCGGAATATAACGAGGTTGTTGAACGACTGGAAAGCGGACAGTCCCCTGATGAGATCGATGCCGCCCTGCCGGAATTGGGTGGCGATGTGGCGGGCGGGGAGGATAGCCTCTAAAGCAAAAGGACGGGCGCTGGCCCGTCCTTTTTTATTCGGTGATGAAGACGTATTCCCCGATATCGGCCCAATCGTAGAGCCATTTGGCGTCCGCCGAGGCAAGATTGATGCAGCCATGCGAAGCACGCGTGCCGAAATTGTCGTGCCAGTAGGCGGCATGGAAGCCCAGGTTGCCGTAATAGGTCATGAAATAAGGCACACCCTCGATGTAATATTCGCTGGTGGAGCCATCGGGCGGGGTGATGTTGCTGTAGGCCACTTTGTAGGTGATCCCGAATTGACCGGCGAAGGTCCACAGGGAATTTTGCCCGGAGGAAATGAGTGTGGCGAAGGTGAGCTGGCAGTTTTCGTACACGCTCAGGGTTTGTTCGGCCAAGTCGACATGGATGAAACGGCAGATCTCTCCCGCTTCTGCCGGGACCTGCGGATTGATCACTGCCACCTGGTCTTCAGGCAGCCACTCATCCGGGCCGACAGCGATGAAGCCAGGATTCTCCGTTACAGTCGGGACCTCGATCACGATCTGGTAGCGGCTGTAGGTCTGCACCGGCATCCCGGCCGCGTTGACGGATTGCGTCTCGGCCAGTACCCAACCAAAGCGGAAGTCCACCGGGCGGGTGACCTGGATCCCGGTAAATGGGGAGGGGGTCAGCGGGGAGAGTTTGTCGGCTTCGATCCAGCCGTAATAGACCATATCGTACGTTCGCCCGTCGCGCGTGGTCTCATCCAGAATGGACACGTACGCGGGGAAATGTTCCAGAATGCCGAAATTGCCGTTCTGGGCCACGGCATCCTCCACGGTCCGGTAGATGCGTGCCTGCGGGTCGGTCACTTCGGCATATTTGTACTTGAGCACTCCCAGCGACGGGTCGAGCGGCGTATACCAGGCTGGCTGCGGCGTGGGTGTGACCGTGGGCGTCGGGCTGGGCGTCTCGGTGACCGTCTCGGTGGGGGTGACGGTTGCGGTTTCTGTGGGGAGCGGCGCAGGCGTCGGGTCCGCACCGCAGGAGACGAGTAACAAGATGAGCGCTAAAAGAACAAAATGCGAATACCGAGAATAAGCCAATGGTGCGAATATTTTTATTATTCGTGTCATTCGCCCATTCGCAAAATTTGCGTTAAAAACGTTTTTACCCATGCGGCCAATCCAGCAGCGTGACTTCGGCCAACAGGCGGGCATTGACGTTGCGCTCGAGTTTCTCGATGGCTTCCTCGCCGTCGCTGACCAGCTTGCGTGCCTCGGCCAGCGACAACTTCCCGGCCAGCGTCTCCACCTCGGCGGTTTTATCCACGTTGGTCAGCGGCGCTGCCGACCCGGATGTGCGCAGCAGCACATCACGCCAGAACGAGAGCCACAGCAGCAGGGTTTCGCGGAAATTCTCGTCCGTGTCTTTTTTCTTGCGCTCGGTCAATTTTTCGGCGTAGGCGAACCGCTCACGCCGCGTGGACTTGAGCAGGGTCTGCAGGTCGTCCAGCCGCCGGGCGCGGAACTCGAGCGCCTCCGGGTCGTTCATCAGGCGCAGGGCGTAGCCCGGTCTCCCCCCCGCGACATGCGCCAGCAGCCGGGCAGACGTGTCGTTGGCCCCGCGTTCTTTCAGATAGGTTTCCACCTGCTCCATCGGCAGGGGACGCAAGCGCAGCACTTCGCAGCGGCTGACGATGGTGGGCAGCAATTGCTCGGCGTTGTCGGCTGTCAGGACCAGGATGGCATGTGCCGGTGCTTCCTCGAGCGTTTTCAGAAGGGCGTTGGCGGCGTTGGGGTTGGCTTCGTGGAAGCGCAGGAAGAGCGCGACGCGGTACTTTCCCTGGTAAGGTTTGAGCGTCAGGCTTTGTCGCACTGTGCGGATCTGTTCCACTTTCAGCGTACCGCCTTCCTTTTCGGCCTGTACCACGGCCAGGTCGGCGTACTGCATCCGTTCGATCTGCTGGCAGGTTTTGCATTTGCCGCAGGGCTCGGCGGGCGAGAGGGGGGTAGGGCAGTTCACAGCCTGGGCAAAGCGCAGCGCCAGGGTGCGGCGCCCCAGCCCGGGAGGCCCGGTGAACAGGTAGGCATGACGGACGGAATCACGTGTGAGATGCTGTTTGAGCATCTCCACCGCCCATTCGTGGCCAAGAAGGTTCCAGTTTGTATCCATAAAATTCCCGTAGGGGCGCAGTCGATTGCGCCCGGATCATTCCTCTCCGGCTCTCAACCGCAGATACGACTCATACCGCTGGGGATGAACCGTGCCCGCCTCCACGGCGGCGCGCACGGCGCAGCCCGGCTCGGATTTGTGCGTGCAATCGTTGAACTGGCAGCGTTCCACCAGTGGTGCCAGTTCGGGGAAGTAGCCGTCCAGTTCCTCCGGTTCTGTATCCCACAGGGCCAGCGAGCGCATCCCCGGCGTGTCGGCCACGTAGCCGCCGCCCTCCAGGGGGAACAGTTCGCGCACGGTAGTGGTGTGGCGTCCCTTACCCACCGCCGCGCTGACCTCGCTCACGACCAGCCCCAGCCCCGGTTGGACGGCGTTCAGCAGGCTGGATTTTCCCACCCCGCTTGGCCCGGCCAGAGCGGACACTTTACCTGTCAGCCGCACCCGGAGTTCATCCACACCCTGACCGGTCTTTGCACAAGTGTAGAGCACAGGGTAGCCGATGGGTGGGTAGAGACCGAAGATGGCCTCAGCCTGCTCCTGCCCCACCAGGTCGACCTTGTTGGCAACGATGAGAGCGGGCAGTCCCTGTTTCTCGGCGATGACCAGGAAACGGTCCAACATGCGCAGATGTGGACGAGGATTGGCGCAGGCGAAGACGAACACCGCCTGGTCGGGGTTGGCGAGCAATACCTGTTGGTACACACCCTGCGGCCGCGGGTCGAGTCGGACCAGGGAGCGAGTCCGTGTTTCGACCGATTCGATGCTCCCCGTCCCATCCGGCTGACGGGTGACCTGCACCCGGTCGCCGATGGCGGCGATATCGCCAGTGCGGGGTCCCTGCTTGAGGCGGCCGCGCAGGTGGCAGGTCCAGACCCCGTGCGCGGTCTGGACAGTGAAAAATCCCGATTGGGAGCGGATGATGAGACCTGGAGTCAATTCTTCTTTCATAAGCAGGATGCGGAGTCCGAAAATTTCAGGTTCCGGACTCCGCCTCAGAGCTTTTATGGTTCCGGGGTGGGCGTGACGGGGATGCCGTAATCCGGGTTCACCACACCGTAGGTGGTTTCCCATGGGTAGATGGCGCCAGGCTGGCCGTAGAAGTAGATCTCCATGATGCGCCGGAAGATGGGCGCTGCCCAGACGGAGCCTTCGCCCTGGAAGTTGACGACCACAGCCACAGCGATATCGGGTTTATCGGGGCGGTTGGCAATGCTATATCCGGCAAACCAGGCGTTCGGATTAGCGTCACCGGTTTCAGCGGTACCGGTCTTGGCGGCGGTGTCGATGCCAAAAGTGCTCAAGCGGGAATAGGCTGTGCCGCGCGGATCTTCGACTACACTGCGCATGGCGTCCTGGATGATCTGCAGATTCTCTTCCGAGATGGGCAGG
>CAZRCR010000024.1:0-10675 GCA_964598615.1 uncultured Anaerolinea sp. | reverse complement strand
GGTTTGTGCTTCCTTGTTTATGGGCGGGGAAGAGGCAACACAAATATTTCCTCGCCATCATCCAGTATACCTGTATCCTTGAACACGAATTTCTCGTAGATCCGGATCCCGTTGGTGTTGTCTGGTTTCGTACTCAACTCGATCTTTTCGATCCCGGGGTCTTGCATGGCGATTTCTTTGATGATATCCAGAGCTGCTTTGCCGTATCCCTTGCCCTGATACTGTTGGTCGATCATGATCCGGCCCAGGTACAATTCCTTTTCAAGGTAATTGAACGAATACATGATGAAGCCCACCATCGTCTCTCCGGCATAGATGGCGAAGGGAAGGTTTTCGGGTGCAACCTTCGATTCTGCGAGCGAATATAAATTCGATGCGACAAATTTCTGGTCCTCGCGTACTTTCAACCGGATGCACTCGCCAAAGTTTTCTTTCGTTACTTCCCTAAAGGTCACTGTCATGTTTACTCCATTGCTTGTGTCAAAATCTGGACGTATGTATGTGCGAAAACTAAAGGGTTACGGCCTTTTTTTGAGCTCTTAAATCTTTACCAGGGGAACGATGCTGAACTCAGGTGGAACCATGTTGGCTGCCTGGGGCGGCCACGATGATCTCTTTCAGCAAAGTCACGATTTGCATAAGGTTCTCAACAGGTTCCAAGTAGCCGAACAAAAAAGAAATACCGATTTCTTGTTCATCACTTGCCTTGATTTTCGTATGAACATCCCTAATATCTTGGCACGCATTGTAGAAATCGTTCAAGTAGTCTGCCATTCCATAGATCTCGAAAGTGACACTGTTGAACTGTGCAAAGTCAAATGCGAGTGCGGCTTCTCTGTTCAACTTCCACTCAACAAATGTTTGAGTAAGATCAAATCCGATTTCGCAAATATTGCCCACTGTGATAACCGGAATGGGATAGTGTTCAAAGAACCATTCGTTATCATTTCTAACGGAATGCTGTGCAAAGAAACCCCACGTGCATTCATATCCTGACTGCATCAAGGCTTTCACCATGCGATGTGTATGCGAGCGAAGCGGTTCGTATTCTTTGTTCAGGGCTTGCAAGCGCTCTATATTATCCATATGACATAAAGGTTTGGGTGTGGTGCCAGGTGGCATCGCTACGGGATCATCCCATAGGCAACGGCGCTCTCGATGAGCGAATGCCCGACACTCGTGACCAGCCAGGCGCATACCAGGATGAGCCAGAAGATTTTGGCGCCTCTGGGCATTTCCGCGCCTTTCTGGGGCCATTTGGTGACCAGCATGAGGATGCCTGTGGTGCTGATCGCCAGTCCTTGCACGAAGGAATGGATCACTTTGGCGAAGAATTCCACAGGGATATCTGCCCCGGCCTGGAGGATAAGCCTGAGGATGCCCATGCTTAACGAAAGAATTCCCACGGCGATGAGCAGGATGGAGACCGGGGTATGCCATTTCTTCCTGGGTTGGATGGTTCTGGCAGGAGTTGTGTCCATGTTTATCCTTTCAGGAATTTCCGGATGAGCGTCGCCGCGATTTCGGCATTTTCAGCCCACACGAAATGACTGGTATCCGGCAGGATGCACAGTTGGGAACCTTTTACATGGGCATGTAGTGCCAGCGTATGTTCCGGTGTGACCAGGTCGCGATCGCCAATCATCAGCAGGGTTGGGACCGTGATGTGCTCCAGGGCGTCTTCCGGCACGAGCGGATTCGCCAGCCACATGGCCTGGGTCTCGCGGATAAACTTGGGATAGTTCCCGGGCATGGGGTTGACCACCCGGTATTCCTTTTCCATGTCAGCAAAGGATGGGTTCTCGATGGTCAGCTTGTTCTTCGTCCACTCGATGGAGTCGGGTTGCAGGCCTTCCACGAGATAGTTTGCGCCAACGGCAACCAGTTTCTTCACCCGCCCGGGGAAACGGCTGGCGAGATGCAGGCCTGTCACGCCGCCGTCGCTCCAGCCGATCACGTGCGCCGATGCAACTCCCAGCGAGCCCAGGAAGGCATCCATCGAGCGGGCCATCCCGGCATAACTGAACGATTCGCCATCATCGCAGGAGCGTCCATGCCCTTTGCGGTCAACGAGGATGACCTGGAAGTGTTCGCTCAGGAGGGGCAGCACTGGGGCGAAATCCTTGCTGGACCCCAGTCCGCCGTGCAGGTAGAGCAGGGGTTCCCCCGCGCCATGGACCTCGTAATAGAGTTTTACTTGTTCAACTTCGATATAACCGCTATCGGACATCGGGTTCTCCGGCATTCTTCCCGGAATAGCCGAGTTGGCCTTTGGTGGCGATGGCCAGCACAACCGCAGCAACCACCGCCACGATAATTGCGGCTTTCCAGATTGTCACATCCAGTGTGGACGAGCCTTCGCCTTGCAGGGCGGCGCTCATTGTCACACCGGTCATCAATACCACGCCCCAGAAGTTATCTGCATTGTGGTAGATGAACCCGCCTACCAGCAGACTCCCGTGGGTTTTATTGTAGACCCACGTCATGAAAATGGATAACGATAACGACCCGGCTACGTAGAAGGGCAGAAAGCCCAGTCCAATCTCGTGGTGCAGGCTGCCGGGGCGCAGGAATTCCGGGAGGTGCCACAGGCCCCAGGTCAGACCGAGGATAAGCGTCCCGATCAACGGTCCCCACTTGTTTTGCAGTTTGGGAAGGGCAAAGCCGCGCCAGCCGAACTCCTCGCCGATCGGTCCGCCGATGATCGTGACCAGGAAAAAGATCGGGGCCAGATACCATTCCTGCCGGAAGAAAGTGAAGGCTGGCATGTCGGCGCCCATCAACACTCCGGCGAAGACGCCGATCAGGGTCAGCAGGCCGGGCAGGAAGAGAGCAATAAGCCACCAGCGCCAGTTCACACGCCAGTGCACGGCGCGCTGGAACAGGCCGCGCATGCCATCCTTGCCGTAAGCAAGCAGGGTAACGATCACCCCGGCGATGGATGGGCCAAATACCCAGAAGCCTTCCCCCCCGGTATACCAGGGGAACCAGGCGATGGCGAAGGCCAATACGAAGAAAAGGACGAGCGAGTAGCGTTGCAAGAAAGTGGAACTTGATGACTTCATGGTGGTTTCCTCCTGACAAATCCTGTTCGATTATGAGCCGGGCTTTATTTCAAAAGGGTTTTGAATCCACTTCCGATCCCATGATACCTTTATTTCTCTCGTGTATCGATGTCGCTCAGGAATTTTAGCACAACGTTCCCGGCAATTTCGGGCTGCGTCATCCAGCCAAAAACGTGTTGCCAGCCGGGAATTTCGACAATGCGAATGGATGGGGCTAATTTACTGAGACCAAGGGTGGCATTTCTGGAGCGTTCGTCTTTCATGTCATTTTCGGCAGGGAGCATCAGCACCGGGCATTTCACCTGCCGGTAGTACTCTTCGAATCGGTAAAGGAAATAATGCCGCATGTACTCGTCGCGGACCCACTCCGGCCAGCCGCTGGCGAACTTTCCCTCGCCTGTTTCGCGGATGTTGCGGCGGGTGAAGGCTTCCACGACCGGGTTCCACATCCCTTGTTTTTCCCAGACCTCTTTCCGGGACCGGAAAACATCTTCTTCCGTATCGAATCGGGCGGCGTTCTGACTGTGCATCTCGGCCAGCGTGTTTGCAACATATTCGTTGAATTCCGCTTCGGATTTATCCCATGTTCCATACGGACCAAACTCGCTGGATAGTGCCCCCTCGCAGACCAGCGAAATGACCCGTTCCGGGTGATGGGCAGCCAGGCTGAGCGCCGTCTCTGCTCCCAGCGAACTGCCCACCAGGTGGGCGTTCCGGACCTGCAACCGGTCCATGACCTCGAGCACGTCAGCGGCCATTTCGTCGATGTGATAACCTGTTGGCGGTTTGTCCGATTTCCCGTGGCCGCGCAAGTCGATCAGGAGCAGGCGGTAATGATCCTGGAACAGCGGAACAACACCTTCCCACATGGCCAGGTTGCCGCTGCCGAAATGCAGGAAAAGGATCGTCTCGCCATCCTGTTCGTAATCTTGTACCTGGAGATTGATATCGCCAACTCGAACTTGGAATTCTTTCATGTTTTATGCCCTTATCCTTGTGCAATTATCGGTAGATTTGTTTTTGCTGGCAAGTGACCGTCAGTGCCTGGCAGGTTCAATGAGATCCCATTTGTTCCCGTACAGATCGCAGAAGACAACCACTAGCCCGTAGGGTTCTGTGCGTGGTTCTTCGGCGAAGCGTACGCCGTGCGCCAGCATGTGCTGGTAATCGCTCCAAAAATCATCCGTGTGCAGGAAGAAAGCCACGCGTCCACCGGTCTGGTTGCCGATCTGCGCGCACTGTTCAGGATTAGCAGCTTTTGCCAGCAGCAGGGATGCGCCAGTGCCACCCGGCGGGGCGACCACCACCCAGCGTTTGCCTTCGTTCATTGGCGTATCTTCCAGCAAGGTGAAGCGCAGGGCGTCCGTGAAAAAAGATATCGCTTCGTCGTAGTCGCGGACGACAAAGGTGAGCATGGCTATCGAACGAGGCATTATTTCTTTACCGGGCAGGCTTTTACGGTCTCCTGGAATGCCAGATCCAGATCGTCCAACTCATAACCAAGTGCCTTGCTGGAAAGGTCCGGGTCGATGTACGTCTTCGCAGTTTGCAGGGGGGCGAAGTGACGGAAGTTCAGTCCGCTTTCGATGCCTTTGAGATTGTTGGAGAGCAGGACGCCCTGCACGGCCAGGTGGATAACCCAGGTGGGCACGGTCAGCACGCGGCGGGGTGCAAGTCCATCCGCTTGGGCGAAGCGGTTCAGCATCTGTGGCCAGGTCAGGTTCTCCTGCCCGATGGGATAGAACTCCCCGGCTTTGCCGCGTTCCGCCGCGGCCACGATGGCGCGTCCAACCACGCGGGCGGAGATGCAGGCCGTCCCGCCTTTCATGTAGAAAAGCGTCTTCATCGAGCGGACGTACTTCACGAGCGGCGTCCAGAGCGGTTTCCAGCCTGGCACGGGGAGCACGCCGAAGATGTAGGGGAGTTCCAGCACACAGGCTTCCAGTCCGGGCACGCTGGTGAGGGCTTTTTCCTGCTCGAAGCGGCTGCGGATATACGGGTGGTGTTCGGCCAGTTTCATCTCGGGCCAGATGCGGTTGAAGTAGGCAAAGTACGATCCCAGCACCACGGCCCGCTTGACCCCTGCCTTTACGGCCAGTTGGAACAGGCGCAGGGGGGCTTCCACGCTGGCGTGGATGAACTTGGGATATGAAGGTTTCTTCGTGACACTGCGGTCGTCCAGCCCGGCGGCAAAGATCAGTGTTGTGTGTCCTTTCAAAAGGGCGAGCAATTCTTCATCCGAGGCGGAGTCGAGGGGTTGGATGACCACGTTAACCCCGGACGGATAGAAACCCGCGGGCGGGGCAGGGGGCAGGCCGACAGCAGTCACCTCCCATCCTTTGGCAAGGAATTCCTGGATGGCGTAATAACCGAGAAAGCCGGTCCCGCCGACGATGAGCACGCGTTTGGTCATGGCATCAATCCTTCCGTTTCAAGGGTTTGGACGAATTCTTCGCCCCAGGTGGAGCCTTCCACGTAGAACACGGCGGGCTGGCCGAGGGGGGCATCCACAGTGACATATTGCCCGCCTGCATAGACCTGTCCGCTCCAGACGTGCACCCAGTTCCCGGCGGGCAGGTAAACCTTGACAGTGTCCGCACCTTCGTCCGTGACCGGGGCGATCAGGAAGTCCGAGCCGAGCATGAATTCCTGGTAGGTGATGGTCCAGGTCTCCGGGTCGTCAGGGTAGAGCAGGAACGGGTGGCGGACGACCGGCATCCCGGTCCGCGCGGCTTCGTCCACCAGCGTTTTCCGGTATTCGAACAACGCCGCGTAGATTTTCGCCCAACGGGTATAGGCGTCCAGCGTTGTATCGTTGGAGTAGAACTGGACGTTGTTGTCGGGCTGATTGCCCTCGTGGGTGCGGAAGATGAACGTAAAGGCGTTCATTTCCATCCAGCGCAGGAGCAGTTCCTCCGAGCGGTGGTAGGTCATGATTGGGTTGGAGATGGTGGTGTAGCCGCCGATGTCGGAGTGGTTGAAGACGAAACCCGACAGCCCGGAGGTGTTCAGCCCGGTGACGGCGGACTTGATCCCGTCGTTGACGCCCCAGGAGACCAGCTGATCACCTTCCCAGAAGAGCGTGGAGAAGGCCGGGGATAGCGCATAAGCGGCACGGTTGAAGAAAACGACGTTCCCGCCAACCTCATCAGCCACTTCCTGATTGAGTTGCGCCCAAAGTTCCGGGTAACGGTTGTGAACCTCGGCAGCCGGTTGGCCGGAAGCGAGTACCGCGTCGTAGGGCAGGCCCTCGCCGAAGTCGGCCATCCAGCCGGACGCGCCTGCACCGACCACCTGGTCTTTGAGCACCTGCTTGAACCATTCATAGGCCTGCGGGTTGGTCAGATCTACCATGCCAAAGTAGAAGTCGGTGTTGAGCACGAGATAGGGTTCACCGTCGGCGTTCTTGACCAGGTAGCCATTTTCCTCGGCTTCCTGGAACAGGTTGCGGCGGATATTCGGTTTCAGGTCCCCGATATCGGCCAGGTAGGGGCTGGCGTAGACCATCACATTGACGCCGTCCGTATTCAGGTCCGCGACCATTTCGTCCCAGTTAGGATAACGATCGTAGTCCACTTCCCAGTTCCACCAGAGTTGCTTGCCAAAGGATGTGGTGCGCTGTCCGACCCAGTCCTGTAACCAGAAGGCGGAAATGGGTACGTCGCGCGACTGGAGTTCCTGATAGACCTGCTCGACCCGGTCGGTGCCGCCCTGCATGCCAACGATGGCCCCGGCGTAGACCCAATCGGGCAGGGCTTCCGCGTGGCCGATGAAATCCGTGTAGGTGGAGATGATCTCAGTAGGTGTAGCCCCGCTGATGATTTCCAACCCCATCTGGCTGTTGAATATTTCCAACTGCACCCGGTCCGGGCGGCGCAGGTCGAAGGTCATGTAGTCTGTTTCAAGAACGAAAAGGGAGCGCATCTGGCTTGTGATGTAGAACGGGACTGGTGCGTAGCTGGTGAACGCATCGCCGCCCGCGCCGCCGTTGGTCAGGTCCGCGCCCAATGTGATGGGCTGGTCGCCGCGTCCCACTCCCTGCTCGGAGACCCAGATGGGAACGCGCTTGTCTTTCATGTCGAAGTAAGTAAATTGTTCCCCAAAGCCAAAGAAGTGC
Source organism: uncultured Anaerolinea sp. (assembly GCA_964598615.1). Lineage (GTDB taxonomy): Bacteria > Chloroflexota > Anaerolineae > Anaerolineales > Villigracilaceae > UBA877. The sequence continues at coordinate 3,493 of CAZRCR010000024.1, read as the reverse complement.
TCATCAGAATTGGACGCGTAGGTCAGGAAAAGCCGGTTGACGGGCACATCCCCATCGACAGAGACGGAGAGAACAAGCCTGTTCGTTGCCATTGCGGCGAAATCCATCTGGTAGGAAATGGTCTGCTTGCCGCAGTCGAGTGTGCCGGTAAACGAGGCAGCCCCACTATCCGGATTGGGGCCGATGGCATCGACGGTTTGCTCGGTGCAGGTGAGCAGCCAGTCATCCTCGATGGTGTACATGCTGCGGTTCTCGGTGACGGTTTCCTCGCCCTGGGCGGCCAGCAAAAAGGCTTTGTCGGGGAGCGTCTGCCACAGCGCGAAGCCGGGACGGTCTACGTCCTCGACGGTGATCTGTCCGGCCTCGGCATCCCAGCGGACGATGAAGTTGCCCAGCGGGTATTCCGTCGAAGGGACCGAGGCCGGGTCATAGGTTAGGTTGCCGCGCAACTGCCGGTTTTCGGGACGCAGCAGGTTGCTGAGCCAGAATCCCAGCGCGATCAAGGCGATGATGAGAAGAACAAAGAGAAATATTTTTCGTTTCATGGCTTGTCCTTCCTGACAATTTTGAATACGTGGATTTTACTTTACTATTCCGGCTTGCATGTAAAATTGACTCTGGGAGTCCCTATGGCTTACTTTGCTTTATCGATCTTTGTTTCCGCGTTCCTGATTTTCCAGGTCCAGCCGATGATTGCCAAGTACATCCTGCCGTGGTTCGGTGGGACGCCCGCCGTTTGGTCCACAGTGCAGATGTTCTTCCAGGTCTTGCTGACCGGCGGGTATGCGTATGCCAACTGGTTGATCGGCAGGTCGCGCCGCCGGGAGGTGATCCACCTCGTTCTGCTGGGCATCTCTGTTGTAGCGGTGCTCGGCTTATGGCTGGCGTGGAAGTCGCCCATCACGCCGGATGCCGGTTGGAAGCCCGCCGCGGACGCCCAGCCGGTCTGGGAGATCTTCAAGGTGCTGGCTGTGGCGGTGGGCCTGCCGTACTTCCTCCTGTCCACCAACAGCCCGCTGATGCAGGCCTGGTCGCACCAGGCTTTCCCGGAGAAGACCGCCTACCGCCTGTACGCCCTGTCGAACCTCGGTTCGCTGCTGGGGCTGGTGACTTATCCGGTGCTGATCGAGCCGTACCTGACCCTGGCCTGGCAGGGCCGTGTCTGGTCGCTGCTGTATCTCGTCTATGCCGGGTTGGCGGCGTACGGGGCGGTGAAATCGCTCCGGGCGGTGCGGCAGGCTGCGGGTCCGGACCCTGAACCGGACGCGGAAAAATGGACGGCGCGTCCACCTGTCCGGGACTATGTCATCTGGGTCCTGCTGGCGATGACGGCGTCCATTCTCCTGCTGGCCACCACCAGCCATCTCACGCAGGAAGTGGCGGTCATCCCGTTCCTGTGGGTCCTGCCGCTGACCATTTACCTGCTTTCGTTCATCCTGGCTTTTTCAGGCGAACGCTGGTACTCACGTAATTTCTATCTCTGGCTGCTGTTCGTTTCCACCCTGGCATATAGCTGGGCGCTGGCGCGACCGGATGCCTCGCTCAACGCCCCGGTGCAGATCGGCATCTTCTCGGTGGCACTGTTCGCCGCCTGCATGGTCTGCCACGGCGAGCTCTACCGCCTGCGCCCGCATGCCGACCGCCTGACGGCTTTCTACCTGATGGTCTCGGTGGGCGGTGCATTGGGCGGCATTTTCATCACGTTCGCGGCTCCCCATCTTTTTCTGGGTTACTGGGAATTGCCGCTCGGCTTCGCGTTGTGCTGGCTGCTTTTCTTCGTTGTGACCTTCGTTCGCCCTGCGCCACGGCGCTCGCGCTTCGGCTTTGTGTTTGCCAACGTGGTACTCGTTAGCGCGGTGCTGCTTTCAGGCGTGCGTGCTGTCCAGTACATCCGCGGCGACCTGAACGGTTCTCTTCTTTCCCGGCGCAACTTCTACGGTGTGGTGCGGGTCAAGACGGCTGGCATCGCCGAAGAAGGCGATCAACGCAATCTGTTGGTGCATGGAGTGACCGTGCATGGCGTCCAATTTACGGACGCAACCAGGCGCGATTGGCCGACCGCCTATTACGCGCCCACGGGTGGCGGCGGGCTGGCAATCCTGAACCATCCCGACCGCGGCAACGGCATGCGGGTGGGCGTGCTCGGCCTGGGCATCGGCACGCTGGCGGCGTATGGTCAGCCTGGCGATGTCTATCGCTTCTACGAGATCAACCCGGCGGTGATCGACCTGGCGCAGGGGGAGGGCGGTTACTTCTCTTTCTTGAGCGATTGCCAGGCCGAAGTGGAAATCATCCCCGGTGACGCGCGTCTCTCGCTGGAGCAGGAACTTGCCTCTGGCGGGTCGCAGGCATACGATGTACTGATGCTGGATGTATTCTCCAGTGACTCGATCCCTGTCCACCTGCTGGACCGGGAAGCGTTCGACATTTACCTCCAGCATCTCCAACCCGACGGTATCCTGGCCCTGCACATTACCAACCAGTATCTGGACCTCGTTCCTGTGGCTTGGACCCTGGCCGATCACTTCGACCTGAGCCGCGTGCTCATCCTCGATCCCGGCGATGGGGAAGTGAGCTTCCCGTCCATCTGGATGCTGATGGCGCGTGACCCGTCCCTGCTGGCAGACCCGGAGATCCAGTCGCGTGCCCAGCCAATGGATGAATACGTTTCCAGTGTCCGCCTGTGGACGGACGACTACAACAACCTGTTCCAGATATTGAGACGATAGGGCCGGGTGGACACCACGGACAAAAAACATCCCCGATTTCGGGGATGTTTTTTGTCCTGTCTACTGCAATCCAGGTAGTTTTGATTTTACCAGCGCCCGGAAGGCTTCCAGTTGTGCCGGGGATTCAAAAGCTCGTTTGGGGATGAATTGATACAGATTCGCCGTTGAGGATTTGAGAAAGATGAATTCATCGTTCTCGATCGCTTTCTTGAAATTTCCCCAGTCCGTTTTTGCTTCGGTTTGGGCCGATTTTATGAGGATTTGGTTTTCGCTGGCTTCCCAGATGGTTTCGGCCGTCATGCGATCATTCTTCTTTGCCCGGTTTCCCACTCGCCAGGGGTATACCAGGAAGATAAGAACAACGAAGAAAACCAGAGCCAAAGGTGCCATCAATATGGTGTATAGATGCAGACGGAGTCCGGTCATTGTCAGCCAGAGGATGAAACCCGAAAAGAAAGCCAGAACTGCCATGAAAATCCAGTTCCCTGTCTGGCGGACATAGATGACACGCATCATCCGAACATAATCCTTTGGGGTTGGTGTAAAGCGGAAGGTAATCGGTTCAGTCATCCCTGTAACTCCTGAGCGTAAGTTTATTTTGTGAACTTGTCGCTGGCGTCATCCAGTGCCTTGACTTCGTCTGCGGTCAACTTCCAGCCGATGGCACCGAGATTCTGCTCGGCCTGGTTGGCGGTCTTTGCGCCGGGGATGGGCAGCGCGTCCTTGCAGATGACCCAGTTCAGGGCCACCTGACCGGGCGTCTT
>CAZRCR010000023.1:0-10679 GCA_964598615.1 uncultured Anaerolinea sp. | reverse complement strand
AACCGCCGGGATAGATGGGGAGTTAAGAAGAGTACCATCACCATGGCGCTCATGTTTGCCATCGGCTGCTTCAGTCTCCTGTTCGGCGGACGATACATCGTAACGGCAGCGCTCGGCTTCCTGTTATTCGGTTTTGGGTTCGCGGGCGGCATGTATCTGATCCCACTCATGAACGGCGATGTTGTAGATTTTGATGAGTATAAAACCGGCTTGCGTCGTGAAGGCATGTATGCAGGCATCAACTCGTTCATCACCAAGCCTGCCATCAGCATCGCCCAATGGGCTTTGCTCACCATCATGGCCGCTTACGGATACGACCAGACCCTCGCCAAAGGAATGCAATCCTTCAGCGCCGAGACAGGCGTGCTGGCAGGCTGGGTTGCGCCAACTGGCATCTTGTTCCTTTTATGCTTCCTGTCATTGCAGTGGTACCCACTGGCCGGGGAAAAATGGGAGAGCATCAAAAAACAACTCTCTTTCATGCACCGCGAGAAAGAGAAGCAATACCTTGAAAAACAGGGATACAAGTTCGTGGAGTAATCCATCTTCCCAAAGGGCATCGGCACACACATGGCAGATCTTCTGGATATAGTACCAATTACCGACCTGGCCCTGCTTGGCATTCGTCATTCGGATATCATCCAATGCGAAGTGCTACGCAAGAAAGAAGGTCACATCGTCTTCCGTCTGGAACTCGAACGCGGCTGGTTCATCCTGAAATGGTTCGAACAGGATGATGCCATTGAGCCACATGTTTATGGTCTGCTGGAACGGAATGCCGTACCCACTTTGCCTCTCTTTGCATGCAGCACCCAGGCACTCTTGATGGAGGATTTGGAACATAGCCAGCGCTGGCGGCAAGCCACTGAAGCCGACATGTCTGCCGAAGCAACCGGGCTGGCGCTTGCCGAGTGGTACCAGGCGCTTCATAAGGCTGGAAGCCAGATCTTCCGCCACCAATTGACCATGCCCACTGCTTTACACCCCTGGTACGAAGAACTGACGGTAGAAAGCCTGGCCCGAGCCGGGCTGCGCCTTGGACTAACCAATAAGGAAACCTGGCCAGAAGCCATCCACGCCATCGAGGCCCTCAAAGCCAAAATCCGCCGCTGTCCACAAACCTTCAATTACGATGATTTTGCCCAGGAAAATCTGGCTCTTTCCCGAAGCTCGGAAATCCCCCTGCAAGCCGTTATGTTCGACTATGACTGTTTCTCAACCGGCCCAGCCTACACCGACTGGCGAAACGTCACTTCGTCACTGGAAGGCGAAGCCCGCAAAGCCTTCATCAAAGCCTATGGCCCGGTCAGCCAAACCGAGCGTCTACTCGACACCCCGCTTGCCACTTTGTATGGATTGCTCATCGCGTCCAAGCGCGCAGAGGTGCCCGGCTGGGCACATCCACTGCTCGACGATGTAGAGAACGGCGCTCTCCTGCGCTCCGTCCAGGCTGCACTGGTGAACTAATCCCCGTCTACATTTTCAGTAGTTTCTGACCATCGGGCGTATCCTGCACCGACCAGCCCAGCGCGGCAATTTGCTGCCGGATTTGGTCGGACAAAGCCCACTGCTTTTGGTTACGCGCATTCATGCGAATCTCCATCAACGCAAGAACCTGATCCGGCACTACATCGGGACCGGAAGCCTGATCAGCCTCATCGAGCATTGACCAGGCCTCGCGCCGGATGCCGCTCAGGTCAGCCATCTGCACAAGCCCCAGTTCTGTCAGCGGGAACGTGGCTCCAGCGGGGAAAATCTCCGGATTGCATTCCCGCAGCAAAGTTACAGAACTGACCCCGCTGACAGTACACTTTCCAGCCGCGAAGTCGATGAGCAAGCCGGTATGCTCATCCAGTCCCAACGTGGTTTGCCCGGACGGGAGATCCGCACACCAACGGGCAAAACGCTCCAGGCCAATGAAACAGCGGCTCGTATCGACATCCATTCCACCATCGGTGTTATTCCAATGCGGGATACAGGAAATGGGGAGACCGAAATCTGCAAACAGGTCCAACCCGGGCACCGCGTGCACATCTTCCCCAACCTTATAGATTTCATACACAGGCAAAGCATGGGCACCGATCGCGATCGTTGCCGCGCTGGCAAAAACGAGCGCCGCGCCGCGTCGGTGGCGCGCCCGCACAAGATCCCAGGCCAGGCTCCCGGTCAGGTGGCGAACAGCGTAGGTGGGCGAGCCCGGTCCCATAAAGATCATATCTGCTGCGGCAAGAGTGCGAAGCACATCCGGGTCATTCGTGCTGAATTCCCCGTCACGCCGCCGGGCAGGAACAATATCCACAACAGGGCTATAGTTCTGCAAACGTGTCTTGATAAACTCCCCCACCCGCCCAGCCACCTGGGAGGAATTCAACTCGAAACCCGCGGGGGTTTCCAGAATGGCAACGCGCACAGGACGCGGCAATTTTTGGGCAATGGTTTCGAAGATACGACCGCCAGCCAGCGACGTTTCTCCTGAACCGAGCAGGGCGATCATTCCGGGCTGAGTTTCCACAAGACTACCTTTCCAGCAACTCGCGCACAGTCTTCCAAACCTGGTCGAACATATCAACGGTCAGACGCCCGGTTTGGGTATTCTGCCGGCTGGGATGATAGGAACAAACCAGCCAGCGACCACCAGGCAGTTCATGGACGGCATTGTGCGCAAATTGCAACGAATTTATCTGGATAGAATTAGTCCGCATTATACTCTCAAACGCAATGCGCCCAAGCGCCACGAATATTCTGGGATACAGGAGTTCGAATTCCCGCAGGAGGTAAGGCTGGCAATTCAACATCTCCTGCGGAGTGGGCTTGTTATCCGGAGGCGCGCAACGGCAAACCGGAGCCGTGTAGAGGTCGGTCAACGCAAGACCATCCGAGCGGGAAACCGAATTGGGATGGGAAGCAAACCCGGCCCGGTAGAGAGCCGGATAGAGGAAATCACCCGAAGCATCGCCAGTGAACTGGCGTCCGGTCCGGTTGGAACCGTGGGCGCCAGGAGCTAAACCCACCACGAAGACACGAGCATGGGGGTCGCCAAAACCAGGCACAGGTTTGCCCCAGTATTCTTCTTCCCGATAAGCACGGCGCTTTTCGGACGCCACTTTCTCGCGCCAGGCCACCAGGCGCGGACAGCGGCGGCAGATCAAGAGTTCGGCATTGAGTTCGTCAAAAGTCATAAGGCAATTCTACCCGAAGCAACTTGAAATTTTGCAAATCTGCGCTACACTAAAATCGTCAAAGGAGGATGTATGAAAGAATTCAGAAAACATGTAGCCATTGCCATCGACGGCGGCGGCATCCGCGGTGTCGCCGTAGCCAGGGCGCTGTCCATCCTGGAAGAACATCTGAAGAAACCCTGTCACGAGATCTTCGCCCTCGCCGCCGGAACATCCACCGGGTCGATCCTTTCGGCGGGGATCGGCGCCGGCCTGACCGCGGCCCAACTGTACGACCTGTATGTGGAGTTGGGTGACAACATCTTCAGGAAAACCCTGCGCTCCGCCCTGTGGCCGCTGACGCGTTACCGCTACTCCAGCCAACCCCTGGCCGACGCCCTGCGCAAATACATAGGGGACAAAAAGATGGACGATTTCTGGAACGCGGACAAGAAACTCGATGTGGTCATCACCACCTTCGACCTGATCGAAAACCGGACGCGTTTCATCAAACCATGGAAACTGGAGTACAAGAATTGGTCGGTGATCACTGCCGTGCTGGCATCCAGCACCGTGCCGACCTATTTCCCGGTGGTGGAAGGCCGCTATGTGGACGGCGGTGTGGGCGCATATTCCAACCCCTGTTACCTGGCCGCCTACGAGCTGGAATACTGCCTGGGCTGGAAGCCGGAAGAGACCACTCTGATCAGCATCGGCACCGGCCGCGACCCGCACCACGTCAAACCGGGAGAACCATCGAAGTACGGGACCCTGCAATGGCTGAACCCGATCCTCGATGCCTTCCTGCGCTCCGCCGACGATCAGCAGGTGCACCTCGTGGAAACCTTCTTCAAGAAACTCGATTTCCGCCGCTTCCAGGTGGATTTCAAAGAGAAGATAGAAATGGACGACCCATCCAGCATTCCGCAACTTGTCAAATACGGAGACCAGATGGGTCAGATGATCCTGAACGACCAATACGACCGGTCGCTGGGGATAAAGGCCGAAAAACTGGCAACTATAAAATAAGCATCGCATCCCCAAACGAGAAAAAGCGATACTTTTCCTGAATGGCTACTTCATAAGCATGCAGGATTTTTTCGCGCCCGGCAAAGGCACTGACCAGCATGATGAGCGTGGACATCGGCAGGTGGAAATTGGTGATCATGGCATCTACAAGTCTGTACTCGTAGCCGGGGATGATGTAGATGCTGGTATCACCGGAATACGGCACAACCAGCGATTGGCGGCCGGCGCTTAGGGTTTGAGCAGCAGACTCAAGGGTCCGTACCGAAGTTGTACCTACAGCAATAACTCGCCCTCCGGATTGGCGGGTATGGTTGATGGCCTCTGCAGTTTCGGAAGGGAGTTGACACCACTCGGTATGGATCTTATGCTCCGCCGGGTTTGATTCCGTCACCGGAGCAAAGGTATCCAGCCCCACGTGCAGCGTCACGTAAGCCAGGTTTATACCCTTCTCCTGCAATTCATCCAACAGTCGCTGGGTGAAGTGCAATCCCGCAGTGGGAGCTGCCGCCGAACCGGGTTCCCGCGAGTAAACGGTCTGGTAACGCTCCGGATTTTGGAGCGGTTCGCGGATGTAAGGCGGGAGAGGAACGTGGCCGATCCTTGGCAGGTACAGTTCGATGGGCTTGTCGAACCGGACCAGCCGCCGCGCCCCATCCAGCACTTCGACGATCCCGGCTTCCGGTCCGTTTTCCTCGACCTGCAAACGGGCGCCCGCCTTCATCCCTTTGCCACCGACAAGGCACTCCCATGTCTGCCCATCCACGCGACGCAGGAGCAGCAGTTCGATCCGCCCACCAGTTGGCTTGCGGGCAAAGATACGCGCCGGGATGACACGCGTCTGGTTCAACACCAGCAGGTCACCGGGATGAAGGTATTCACCGACATCGCGGAAAATCCGGTGTTCCAGCGCACCCGTTTCCCGGTCCAGCACAAGCAGGCGGGAGGAATCACGCGGCTCGACCGGGGTCTGGGCAATACGTTCAGGGGGGAGAAAGTAATCGAAATCCGTGGTCTTCAATGTTCAATCCGTCTCGATGTCGTTGCACTCGCGGAAGATGCGGTAGGCCTCGAGCATATCCTTCGCCGCCACCTTGACACGTACCGCGTCCAGTTTCTTCACACCGGGGATTTTCAGCACAGCCGCCAGCATGGACGGATTCATCAACTCGATCACCATCCGCACCGGACCGTCTGCCCGGTGCACGGTGGGCAGGTCGCCTGCCTTCCAGCGCATCACGGCACGGACCGCGGACTCGTACAGCAATCCCTGGGCGGCTTTCAGCGGCAGGCATTCCGCCGAAGTGCGTCCATGCGAATGTTTGACCACGGCGGTCTCGATGGAGCCGAGCAGTTCCCTGGCCTCGGCGCATACCTTGTCATCGCCGCTGATGAAGATGACCGGCACGCCAAAGTGTCTGCAGACGGCGGCGCACAGGCCGGTCTCGCCGACGAGGACATCGTTGATCCACAGGTTGCGGGTGACGCCCGACCAGGTATGCGATAGCAGGGCGTCCGGCGCGCCGTAACGGGCGTGGAAACCAACGAACAGGGCCGCATCCACTCCCGAATCCACCCCTTGCACGATGGCCAGCGGCGAGGGACTGCCGCTGTTCAGGGTGACGCGCGAATCGAGTTCCTCGATGAGCAGGTTGCGGGCATATTCGTGCCCATCGGAGACGATGATATCGTCGGCCCCGCCATCGAACGCGCCGCGCACCACCGCGTTGACATCCGCCGTCATGATATGGCGGAAGCGCTCGTATTCGCGGGAACCGGGTTCCACCTGCTCCCAGTCCACCACGCCGGAGATGCCTTCCATGTCACAGGAGATGAGAAGTTTCATAAAGAGTCCCTCGGGGTGAATATGAATAAAAAATCCATTAGGTCGATGAGATATTATAATAGCAATAGACCTTGTCCACCGGCGGAGCAAATATGGTAATCCAAAATACTAGCAAATTTGCACCAGATGAAATCAATCAATTTGGCGAATACATAAAAATTGGAGGTTCGCCTATTCCCGGCTTGACACTACGCCAAATTCTGCGCGGACATAAAAATTTTATATATCGTTTTGCTTGGTCTCCAGATGGCCGCTACATAGCATCACCTTCCGCCGATCAAACTATTCGAATTTGGGCACTACAAACAGGAAAATGCATTCAGACTTTACATGGACATACTGGGATAGTTTGGTGCGTAGCATGGTCATTAGATAGTCAAACTCTTGCATCATCATCGGGAGACAACACTATTCGCCTATGGAGCACTGCTGATGGAAAACATATAAAAACATTAGTCGGGCATTCTAATAAGATTTGTAGCGTTTCATGGTGTCCGGACAACAAGTACCTAGCATCGGCATCGGAAGATGGGAAACTTATAATTTGGGATGCTACTGCTGGCTCGATTCTGAAATCGCTTACGCAAAACGCCGAACAAAAATTTGGCTATCATAACTCTTATAGCGTATCCTGGTCACCAAACGGAAAATATCTTATTTCTACTATAAACAAAAAAATCACCTTATGGGAGCCATCCAGCGGGGAAATTTTACAAACATACGAAGGCCATAAAAGCACTATCTGGGATTTAGCTTGGTCAACCGACAGTGAATATTTTGCTTCTGCGTCTTCAGACCAGACCATCCGATTATGGGGTACTAAAAGCAACCAGGCATTGAGAGTATTAGAAGGGCATTCTAGAAATTTAATTCATGTGGCATTTTCAAGCAACAGCCGCTGGTTGGCATCTAAAGGGGAGTCGGTACGTCTTTGGAGATGTGATACTTGGGCTCATGTAGGAATGATAAACGAAGTTCATGCTGGTAGCCTCCCCAGTATTGCGTTCCACCCAAACGCATCTTTTCTAGCCACGTTGGGCGAAAACGACCACATTATCCGAATATGGGAAATGGATGAATCGTTATTATTTGATCAAGCATATGAAAATATTAACTACACTACTGCTAAAGTTGTGCTTGTTGGCGATTCCGGGGTTGGTAAAACAGGATTGGGCTGGAGACTGGCACATGGCGAATTTAAGGAACATGCATCCACGCATGGTCAGCAATTCTGGACCATTCCGCAACTTGGGATGAAGCGTAAAGATGGCACAGCCTGTGAAGCTGTATTATGGGACCTGGCTGGCCAGCACATTTACCGGCAAGTTCATTCGATCTTCTTAGAAAACGTGAATGCCGCTCTGGTTTTATTCGATCCGAGCAACAGGCAAGACCCACTCAAAGGGGCACAGTTCTGGTTGGAACAACTCAAAGGTAAAGGGCAGCTTCCTCCTACGGTATTAGTAGGGGCACGTGTTGACCGCGGTGCACCTGCGCTTTCGCAACAAGAACTTGATCAATTTTGTCAACGATATGGAATCAGAGGCGGCTACATCAGCACCAGCGCATTCACAGGAGAAGGAATTGATAAGCTGTTAGAAATAGTAAAAAAGCAGATTCCATGGGATGGGATGACCGCGACGGTCACCACGATTACGTTTAAAAGAATCAAAGATTACGTTCTGTCACTCAAAGAAAAGCCTGATCGTAAGGGAGTATTGGTCAGGCCGGCAGAGTTACGTTCACAATTGGAAAAAACAGACGTAGATTGGCAATTCTCTGACGCGGAAATGATGACTGCTGTGGGGCATCTTGAAACACATGGTTATGTTTCCATCCTGCGCAATTCGGGAGGCGAGCAGTACATCCTGCTGACACCTGAACTGTTGGTGAACTTGGCGGCATCTATTATGTTGCGGGCCGACAAAAATCCACGCGAGCTAGGTGCCGTTAGCGAGACAGAACTTTTACAAGGCGAAGTTCCCTTTGACGAACTCAAGGGTCTGGAAAAAACTGAACAGCAAATTCTGACCGACGCCGCTATTCTACGCTTCCTTGAGCACAACATCTGCTTTCGCGAAACGCTCGGCACTGAAACTCTGTTAATTTTTCCCAGCCTGATCAAACAAAAGCGTCCCTTGCAGGATGATATCCCTGCCACAGATGACATCTCCTACGTGGTACGCGGACGTGTTGAGAATCTCTATCCATCGCTGGTGGTTCTGCTCGGGTACACACCATCCTTTACGCGCATCAACCAGTGGCAAAACCAGGCCCAATATGAAATGGAACCTGGACAGGTTTGCGGTTTCCGCTCGATCGAGGAGCGCGAGGGCGAAATTGAGTTGGTACTTTATTACAGCAAGAAAATACCAAAGAAGGGACGCGAACAATTCCAAGAATTGTTCGAACAATTTCTAGATCAGCGAGAAGTCGATGTAACGCGCTTTCCCCCCGTGATTTGCACGAACGGCCATCAACAAAAACGGGCAACGATTGTCGCACGTTCACGCGATGGTAAAAAATTCGTCTTTTGTGACGAATGCGGCGATAAAGTGAATTTGCCAGATTTTGAAAAGCCACAAATGATCGGACTTGGTGCATCCGTATGGTTGCAGCGCGAAGAAGCGGTAGCCCGTCTGCGCAGTACATATGAAAAGCACCTTACCAATATCAAGAGTTACCGCCGCGGCTTTACTACCCCGCGTTGCTATATCAGCAGTGTGCCAGAGCAAGCCAAATGGGCTGAAAGATTCGTGCATGACCTACAAGATGCCGGTGTGTTTGTTATTGAAAAGGCGGAACAAGTCCAGCCTGAAGATTTCATCGTTCTTTTGGACACATCCGCTTATCGAAAAGCATATCAAACTGCATTACCTGCACTTGTACGCGATCTCCCGCTCATCCAAAAACGAATGAAAGATGGCAACAAAAAACTCCTTGCACTTGCTTGTGAGGGAAATATTTATGCACATACTTTCGAGGAATGCAAAGCAGGCGAATTTTGTAATGAAACTCATTACACCGTAAGCTTGTTTGATTTGATACTGAACTTATATGCCATTCCTCTCAATCACGCAGGTTTTGCGCCATTGCGCCAGTCTATCCATGAACAGTGGGAACTAACATTGGCAAGAAAGGAAATTGTTGCAGAGCCACAGTCCAACGCACTCAAAATATTCATCAGTTACTCCCACAAAGATGAAGTTTTTAAAGATGAATTAGTTACCATGTTGGCCGGGCTGCAACGCCGGGGAATTGTCGATACGTGGCATGACCGCCGCATCGAAGCGGGCGATGAATGGCATAAGTCCATCCAGAACGCCATGGACAATTGCGATCTGGCCTTGCTCCTGGTCAGTCCAGACTATCTTGCTTCGCGTTTCATCCAAGAAGAAGAACAGCCTAAATTACTACAACGACGCAAGGAAATGGAAACGCACGTAATCCCCATCATTATTCGGCCATGCAAATGGCAAAGCGAAGAGGCAATTAGCACTCTCCAGGTCGTGCCCCAAGACGGAAAAGCTGTTATTAAATTTACAAAAGAGAATGGTGATCGTGATCAAGTTTGGGCGGATATTGCTACCGAGATCGAAAAACGAGTAAAAGAAGCATAATAAACAAAACCTCCCGTAGGAATCAACCCTGCGGGAGATTTTTTCAGTTTCTGTTCCCTTCCCCTTACAACAACTTCGGCTGCGATGAAGAAAGCTGCATTAACCATTCATCCCGTTCCAGGCCCCCAAACCAAACGCAGCCAGACTTTGTCCATCCAGCCAAGCCGGGCGGAACGGGTGGTCAGAAGCATCTTTAAATAGCCAAACGGAACAAGACAACGCGCCAAAACCATCCAGATCCCCTTGCCAAGAAAACACGAAAATCATTACGAAAGATAGCACATCCACGAAAAACCGGCGAGCCCAGTATTCCAGGTCCCTGCGCCAGCGCGGGATGGTCAGGTCTTGTCTGTTAATGGTCAGTTTGCGGACCCTGAAATTGGCATTGATCGCATCGCCAATCTTTTTACAGGTCGCAAATGAAACATCCTCGGGAAGAGCGAGTTCATAGTCGAACTGATCGAACAACTTCATGAAGAAATGCCGAACCGGAATTTTCCCCTTTAGCTCCTGATGCATGGCAGATGTCGCCATCCGTAAAAACGCGACTTCCGGTCCAATCTCATCCGAATTTCCAACAAATACCGACCGGATCACAACCTTGCGGGCCGGATCGCGCATCAATTGTAAATAGCGCTCTGGAACCTGTTCTCCCCTACCACAAATGTGCAAAAGGACACTGCTCGCAGAATCGTATACCACCTGGTTGCCCCCGCCAGTGCTGTAGCCGATCTCGGGGATCGAAACCGTTATCAAACCAGGTGTAACAGAAACCCTGAACTGGATTGCCATCCATGTTTCGCTTATAGGAGTTTCGGCTGCGTGGACTCGTTGTACTCCACGCCCAGGTGCTCGTAAGCGGCTTTGGTGGCCACGCGGCCCTGCGGGGTGCGGTCGAGGAAGCCGAGTTGTAGGAGGTAGGGTTCGACCACATCCATGATGGTCTCGGGTTCTTCGCTGATGGCAGCCGCGATGGTGTTCAGCCCCACCGGTCCGCCGTTGTATTTCTTGATGATAGTGGTCAGCACG